>JBCCMR010000219.1:0-5966 GCA_039026255.1 Pseudomonadota bacterium | reverse complement strand
TCGGGGTCAGGGAGGTGAAAACGGCCTGTATATGCTTCTGTGGCGGGGACACATCCGTTTGGGAAAGCGGATGTCAAAAGCGCCTGATCGGTCCGCGCCTCGGCCTTAAGCGCGTGACCCTGGCGACCGGCAGCGCGGGTCCATTCCTCGAAAATTCGCGCCGACCAAACCGGCTGGAACAGGCCTGCGCGCGCTGCGCCAACCGTCAAGACCCGCTGGGTCGCTGACACGAAGACACAGGCGTCGATCACGATGCGATCTGTCATGTCAAAAAAGCCTTAGAGTGATGGACTTTAGGTAGGCCGTTTCTGCCAGGGCCGGATGAACGGGGTGGTCGACGCCGGCAAAACCCGTGCGGATCAGCGCGCCCTGGCGCCCGGCCTTGCTGATGCCGCGCAGGCTCACGTCGCGAAACGCGTCAAGCCCGGCCGCGTGGCTGCACGAACATAGCGTCAGATAACCCCCCGGTGCCACCAGCATAGCCCCCAGGCGCGCCACCCGCTCGTAGGCGCGTAACCCGGCCTGAAGTGCCGATTTCGCGGGCGCAAATGCGGGTGGGTCGCAGACAACCGCGTCAAATCGGGCATCGTCGGCGGCTAAGGCTGCCATCGTGTCAAACCCATCGCCCTGGCGCGTGGTCAAACGCGCCCCATGGCCTGTCGCCACTGCCCCCTTCCTTGCCAGGTCAAGCGCCTTGGCAGAGCTGTCTACGCAAAGTGCGCTGTTGGCCCCCGCTGCCAGCGCCGCAAGCCCGAAGCCGCCTACATGAGAAAAAACATCAAGCATGCTGCCGCCCCGCGCCAACCCCGCCACAAAAGCCTGGTTGTCCCGCTGGTCAAAGAAAAGCCCGGTCTTCTGGCCGCTAATCAAGTCGGCCATATAGGTAGCGCCGTTCATAGGCACTGGAATGAGGCTCGGCACGGCGCCAAAGGCCACGCCCCCGTCATCAGGAAGCCCCTCTAATCCGCGTGCCCGGCCCGAGGTATTTTTGACAACCGCAGATGGCGCCAAAAGCGCCTTGAGCGCGTCCATTAGGTCTGACCAATAGGCTTCCGCCCAAGCAGAGTTGGGCTGTACCGCCAACGTGTCCCCGAAACGGTCAACAATCAGCCCGGGCAGGCCGTCTGCCTCTGCATGGACCAGGCGGTAGTAGGGCGTACAAAAGACCCGCTTCCGAAAGGCAAGTGCGGCGCGCAGGCGGGCCAGAAACCAATCACGTCCCACTGCCGCTCCCCTGTCCGTATCGATCACCCGCGCCGCAATTTTTGAACTGGGGTTCAACGCCGCCACAGCGATAAAGCCGCGGTCGGCATCCAAAAGGTCCACTACCGTCCCGGGCGCCAGTTTGCGCGTGCGCCGATCAAGCACCAGTTCGTTATCGTAGGCCCAGGGAAATCCGCGGCGCAGGCGCTGGGGGGTTTTGTTCGGGCGCAATCGCAATTCGGGCCGCTGACCCTTCTGTGCGGCGCCAGTGTCTATATTTGGGGACGCGGTCATGACCCCTTTTGCGGGCGCGCCGCGGGCAAGTCCAGACCAAGTACAGGCCCGCGGGAAAAGCAAGCTGGCGGCCCTCGGGGGACCGCCAGCCTTGGGGTTGAGCGAGGGAAATCAGATTTCCGACAGGTCTTCCTCAATCATTTTTGATATGTTCTCGCTGATGCGGACCTTTTGCGTTTCGCCCCGGCGCAGGGCCATGTAGGCGCGCCGCCCACCAAACGCCTTCAACGACGCGTCAACCGTGCGCACACCGGTGACTGGCTTGCGGGTTTCGGCGTCGATGAGCGTGTATTCGAAGACAATGTTGTGCTTGCCGCCAAAGGTCGCGCGAGCCTTTTCGGTGAGCGCGTGGAACGTGTCCACCCGCGCCGAAAGAACCACCTTTTGGCCCCCGCGCAGGTTGCGCGTGCCCTCAGACAAGGCGTTTTCCATGATCGTCTTCACCTGCGCATGGCGATTGCCCAAGGGGTCTTCGCGCCAAACGATATCAGCCTGAGGCACGTAAACCTCTGCCTCGGAGACCACTAAGTAGTCAGGCACCAGGACCTCAACAGCGGTAATCTCAAAGCCGGTTTTTGCCGCCACAAAGGTGGCGTCGGCAACTTCGATTTCATCGATAGGCGTGACGACACGGGCTTCGGTCGTTTCGACGCGCGGCGGTGCGGTGTATAGGTCATCGCGCGCGGCAGGATCGCTCGTAACACAAGCGGTGGTGGAAATACCGAGCCCAAGAAGGGCGAGAATACGCAGGTACCGGGTCATAGGACATCTCCTTTTTTGGACGCTCTGATGGCGTCGTTCGCGGGAAGATATCGCCAAGGAATCGGGCTGATTTGAGGAAGATTTTGCCTGAATTTGAGGTTTTTTTGGGCGCTGACGGATTTTTTCACGGCCTAAAAGGATGCGCTTTCACAGAAAAATATAGCGTTTTCAATCCTCTAACTCCATCCGGAGCCTCACCCCAAAGCCGCCATATTTGGCGCCGGCTTACGGGTAGTTGGGCAGGCTGCCGGGGGCGGATGCGGTCTGCAGCCAAGCCCAGACAAAGCGCCCCACGGACCTAAAACAGACCAGATGCGCAGTCTCTTCGTCGTCGAGCCAGAACGCCACCGCCACCTGGCCAAGGCGCGTCCGGCGCATCTCGCCCGCGGGCAAAGCAGCGACGCTCACGTCGGCGGGGGTGCCCTTTGCCAGCACCTGGCGCACCCCCTCCCCGGTGAGCCGAAAAACCGCGCGGGCGTCAGATACGTTGGCGACCAGCGAATGGGTATCGCCTAGGGCGTCCGTCAGGGTATCTGCGAGCGCGGGCGCATCGCCGTAGGGGCAAAAGACCATCGCCTCGTCCGGGGACATCCAGGCAACGGCCCGATCGCCTGCGGTCTCAATCTGCCGCAGCGCAGGCATGGGCAGCCCCGTCGCCGTTTTCACCGCCTGGGCCACCGCGGCGTCGGTGAGGTCGGCGCGCAGCGTCACCATGCCCCGCACGCCCGCGTCAGCCACAGTCACCGCGCCGTCAAAGCTGGCCCCCTGGGCCACCGATTGCGGTTCAGACATTTTGCCGGGCTCCTTCCTTATCCAGGAATACAGGGTCGACGATCCGCGCCGGGATGGCCGTGCCGTCGGTGCGGTAAAAGTCGATCACGTCGCCCATCCGCTCGGGCCCGTGGGCCACAAGCCCCATGGCAATCGACCGGTCGAGCGTGGGCGAAAAGTAGGTCGAGGTCACGCGACCGATCATGTTCTTGACCCCGTCAGGGCGTGTGGTGCCGTCGGTGGCATAGGCGCCGTCGGGGATAACCACCTGCGGTTCCACAGTTTCCAGCCCCACAAGCCGCCAGCGGTCCGGCGCCACCATATGCGACCGCTCCTGGGCACGCTTGCCCAAATAATCCTCTTTTTTCTTGGAAATCGCCCAATGAAGGTTGAGGTCCTGGGGCGTAACCGTGCCGTCGGTTTCGTCCCCGATCATGATAAAGCCCTTCTCAGCCCGCATCACATGGAGCGCTTCGGTCCCATAGGGCGTAATGCCAAAGGGCGCCCCCGCGGCCAGCGCCGCGTCCCAGAAAGCTTGGCCCTGGGCAGCGGGTACGGCGACTTCGTAGCTTAGTTCGCCGGAAAAGCTGATGCGGAAAGGCCGCGCGCGGATACCGGCGATCTCGCCCTCAGCAAAGCCCATGAAGGGCAGCGCTTCGGCGCTCAGGTCCATGTCCGTGCCCATGGCCGTCAGCACCTCGCGCGCTTTGGGGCCGACGATGCCGATCTGGGCGAATTGCTCGGTCAGGTTGACGGTATAGACCTGCCAGTCCCACCACTCGGTTTGAAGCCATTCCTCCATCCAGGCGTGGATGCGGTCTGACCCGCCCGAGGTGGTGTGGCATAAAAACGTGTCCTCCGAGAGCCGCGCCACCACACCGTCGTCGCTCAGAAACCCGTTTTCAGAGCACATCAGCCCGTAACGGCAGCGCCCGACTTTGAGCGTGGACATCATGTTAGTGTAGAGCATGTCGAGGAATTTGCCGGCGTCCGGCCCTTTGACCAGGATTTTGCCCAGGGTGGACGCATCCAGCAGCCCGACCCCTGACCGCACCGCTAGGATTTCGCGGGTAACGGCGTCCTCCACACTTTCCCCAGCGCGCCGGTAGCAGTAGGGGCGGCGCCAGTCGGCGACAGGTTCCCAGTGGCCACCGTTGGCATCGACCCAGTCGTGCAGGGGCGTGCGGCGCAGGGGCTTAAAGATCTCGCCCCGGGCTTCGCCTGCCATCGCACCCATGCTGATCGGGTGGTAAGGCGGGCGAAAGGTGGTGGTGCCAACGGCGGGAATATCCTGACCCAACTGGTCGGCAAGGATCGCAAGGCCGTTGATATTACTCAGTTTGCCTTGGTCGGTTGCCATCCCGAGAGTGGTGTAACGCTTGGCGTGCTCCACGCTTTCGAAGCCCTCGCGCGCGGCAAGCCGCACGTCGGAAAGCTTCACATCATTCTGATAGTCGAGCCATGTTTTCGACTGCAGGTCTTTGGCCATGGCCGCGTGCATCACCCAGACAGGCTCCAGCGGGGCCATGTCCGGGTCTTCGCCAACAGGTGTAGGGTCAGGCGCAGGTTCCGGGGCAGCTTCGGCATCGGAGGCGGCAGCAGCGGCTTTACCCACCTGCGCCTGACCTGCGTCGGGCGCGGCAGGGGCGTCCGCGTCGGAGGAGGCAGGCCCCGCCTCCTTGGCCGCGCGCACGCCGGCCTCATACGCGTCCCAGAGCGCTGCGCCAGTGCGCAGATGGCCGTTTGCAGTGCCGGCAGCGATCACAAAACCGGCCCCGTCAGCGCCCAGGGGTGGACGATCCGGGTCCGGGCGGAACATGGCGCTTGCAGCGTCCCAGGTCAGCTTACCCCCGCAGTGAGACCACAGGTGCACGACCGGCGACCAACCACCGGACATGGCCACCGCGTTGCAGGCAATCTCTTCGTTCATCATCCCTTCGCCTGATTGGACGCAAACGCCCACCGAGGTAACGCGCTTACTCCCCCAGACCCGCGACACCGCCTTGCCGGTCAGAACGCGGACGCCCTTTTTGCGCGCCAGGGTTGGCAGGGCGCCATCCGCTGTCGCGCGCGCGTCAATCACCGCGGGCACCTCGACGCCGGCTTCCAGGAGCGTGAGCGCCGTCCGGTAGGCGTCATCGTTGTTGGTTGCCACCACGACCCGGTCCGCTACGGCAATGCCGTAGTTCACCGCGTAATCGCGCACCGCGCTGGCGAGCATGACGCCCGGAATATCGTTGCCAGCAAAGCTGAGCGGGCGCTCAATCGCGCCGGTAGCCGTGACAATGCGCCCGGCGCGGATGCGCCACAGCCGGTGGCGCGGGCCGCCCGCTTCGGGCGCGTGATCCGTCAGCCTTTCGTAGCCCAGGGCATAGCCGTGGTCGTAGACCCCTGCCCCCATGGTACGCGTCCGAAGGTGCACGTTTGCCATGGCGCGCAGGTCTTCAAGCGCCTTTTCCACCCAGGTATCAGCGGCCATGCCGTCGATTTTGGCACGATCAACCGGCGCCCGGCCACCCCAATGGCTGCCTTGCTCCAGCACCAGAACCCGCGCGCCCGCGCGTCCGGCCGCAAGCGCCGCTGCCAGACCCGCGACCCCGCCGCCGATCACTAGAACGTCGCAGTGGGCGTAGAGATATTCGTACCGGTCGGGGTCGCGGGCCTCAGCGTCGGGGGCCTCGCCCAGGCCCGCGGCCTTGCGGATGAAGGGCTCATAGACTTTATGCCAGGCGGCGGCGGGCCACATGAACGTCTTGTAGTAAAAACCCGCAGGCAAAAACTTCGAAAGCGCGTTGTTGACCACCCCCACATCGCGCTCAAGGCTCGGCCAGTGGTTCTGCGACGTGGCGGCGAGATCGTCGAAAAGCTCTGTCGTGGTGGCGCGGACGTTGGGCTCAAACCGGTCGCCGGTGCCGATGGACAAAAGCGCATTCGGC
>JBCCMR010000218.1:0-6065 GCA_039026255.1 Pseudomonadota bacterium | reverse complement strand
CCCCCTAGGACAAAGTGTGACAGGGTTGCCGATTGGCATCCAATTAAGCGCCAAGTTTGGTCGTGAAGACGTTCTCTTATCGGTGGCAAAACACCTGGAAGAGACGCCGCTTTGGATGAGGTTCTGAGGTTCTTGCTCTTGCCCCCGAACAGGCGTGGCATACACGGCGCACACGCAGCGCCCGGACCCCAGCGGCCCCGGCGGCCCGTATTTCTGCATCGGTGCTGGAACCAAAATTTGAACTGGTTTGAAAGGTGACACCCTTGACCCACAACCCTGAAGAAACCCAAGTCGCTGCGGTCATCGACCGCTACGTGCAAGGCTACATCAACGCCGATGAGGCGGCCCTTCGCGACGTTTTTGCGGTCGACGCGGTTATGAACGGTTATGTCGGTGATCGCTTGGTTATTGGTACGCCTGAGCCGTTTATCCAGCGCGCCGCGGCGGAGCCACCGTTGGCCGGTCACGCCCCAGATCTAGCCTACCAGATTGAGACGCTTTCTGTGACCGGCGCAGCCGCAGCGGTGGTTTTGCGGGAAACCGGTTTCGGGGACCACAACTTTATAGACTACATGCACTTGCTGAAACGCGACGGCGCCTGGAAGATCGTAAGCAAAACATTTTCAACGTTTTAGCGGGGGTGAGACCGTTGAACCTACCAACTTCAAAAAAAGAAACACGCCGCTGGGTTGAGCGGGACCACCGGGTCATAGAGCATCCCGGCGGCGGCGGCGGGGATAACACCCTTGTATTGTCCCACGGCGAAGGCATGCGCGTTTGGGATATCGAGGGGCGCGAATACCTCGATGCCCAAGGCGGGGCTTGGATCAATAAGGTTGGCTACGGCCGCAAGGAACTGGCCGAAGTGGCGGCGCAGCAGGCTGGTTCGCTTGGGCATTTTGCCTTCGGTTTCGATTATACAAACGCCCCTGCCATTGAGTTTGCCGAAAAGCTAATCGACCGCGCGCCTCCCAACATCACCAAGGTTCGATTTGCCACCGGCGGGGGAGAAGCCGACGACCACGCGCTGCAACTTGCGCGGCTTTATCATCACCAGAAGGGCGCCCCAAAGCGGCGCAAGATTCTCGTGCACAGGGGCGCATACCACGGCGGAACCATGGCCGGGGTGGAATTGTCTGGCGGGAGGCCTGGCATTGCGCCCGCCTCGGAGGAGGTGGTTCTCCTAACGCCGCCGCGGCCTTACCACCCGGAGCTTTACGGCAATCGGGACATGATCGAGTTTTGCGTGGACGAGCTAAAATCTGTCATTGCTGATCACGGCGCCGATACAATCGCTGCGATGTTTGCGGAGCTTGTGGTAGGCCCCGGGGGTATGATCCCCCTGCCAGAGGGCTATTGGCCCGCCATGACGACCGTTCTGAAAGAACACGGCATCCTTTTTGTTGCCGACGAGGTTGTCACCGGTTTTGGCCGAGCTGGCGCATGGTTTGTGTCAGCGGACCTGGGTCTTGCGCCGGATATGATCGTTTTGGCCAAAGGCATCACCAGCGGTTACATGCCCATGGCGGCAGTGCTTTTGTGCCGAGACCTTGCCGCGGTAACCCACGGGCTGGGGCCGGGCAATTCTTATGCGGGGCACGCGTTGGGCTGCGCCGTGGGGTCGGCGCACATCGACCTGATCGAAAGGGAAAGGCTTCTGGAAAATAGCCGCGCCCGGGGGATGCAGTTCTTGCAAGAGTTGGAGCCGCTGATGGACTACCCAATGGTCGGCAACATCCGGGGCCGAGGTCTTATGATCGGTGTGGAACTGGTGGCAGACAAAGAAAGCCGTGAGCCGCTAACGGACGTTGCACCACACCTCAACGGGGCGTTTCCGAGGTATATGCGGCGCAACCATGGCATCCTACTGGGTATCCGAAACAGCACGGTTTTCCTGACCCCGCCGCTGATAATCGAGCCCGAGGATGTAACCCGCATCTGTATTGCGCTGGGCGCCGGTCTTGAGGCGATAGAACGCGGCAATCTAGACGCTGCGTGAAAAGCGTATTGCCTAGCTTTGGGTCAATGCCCTGGCGGTTTGCCTTTGTTGGGCAGGTCTGCACGGTATCTGTCGTCCGCAAAGCAGGCTCTGACCCGGCGCAAGCGTTTGGTTCTTCGGTTTCCGCTAGGCCCCTGGGTGGGTACGGCGCGGCGCCTTCTTTGCCGTGGCGCCGGACCTAATAGGCGGTGTTTTTCCTGTGGGTCATCGATTTGGCAGGCCAAAAAACGTGTGAGGTGTCCTTTTGCGTGGGCCTGGCGCGTCATGTTGGTGAATGGCGCTGTGCCTTTCGGTTAACACAGGAGAAAGACAAATGATCAAAGCCGCATTGAAGATTTCGGCCCTTACTTTGGCTTTGGCGCTCGCCACGGCGGGCGCGCAGGCGGATGAGCCAAAACAGGCTGAGGTGGCCGTGTTTCTGACCATCGAGACGCAACCGGGCCAGCGCGACACGCTGGTTGATCTGTGGGAAAAGCACCTCAAAACCCGCGCATCGAGCGATGATGCCCATGTCAGCTATGTGTTCGCGCTCGATATGAATGACCCCAACGTTGTGCGCATCGCCGAAGTCTACGCCACCCAAGCAGCGTTTCAGGCCAATACCCAGTCAGATTGGTTTGCCGCCTATATGGCCGAAGTAGGCCGTCTCTTGGCCGGTGAACCGGGCTTTGCCATGGCAAGCCCTTACTGGGTGAAGTGAAAGCCTGCGGACGCGGGACCTGATTGGGGGCGGTGCGCTTTGCTGCCCCCTTTCGACATCAGGCCCGGTGGACGGGCGCTATAGCGGGTGGTTGGCCAAAGCCGCGCGTTTGCTTTCCAGGTATTTCCGCAAAGGCGGCTCTACAGTCAGGGTGATGGCACGGGCGTAGGCGGCATCGGCTTCGCGCAATCTGCCCAGTTCAGTCAGGAAATAGGCCTGCGTTGCCTGGGCAGGTGCAAATGACGCCAGGACTTTTTCGTCAATCTTAAGAAGCGCGGCCAAACCGTCTTCCGGCCCCATGGCCCGGCCTAGGGTCGAGGCATATCCAACCGTGGCCCCAATTGTCGGCGCGATCTTGGAAAGACCGCGATGCAACTGCAAAAGCGCATCCCAATTGATGACGCCGGTGACCGTTCGGTCCGCATGCACAGCCTGGATCGCGGCTTCTAACTGAAAACGTCCCAGGCGCCCAAGGGTCTGGGCGCGGGTCAGATAACCGCCCGCCCTTTGGATCAGTGCCACATTCCAGTGGGCGGGATCCTGATCTTCTAGGGGAACAAATTCGCCGTTTTGGACACGCGCATCCGCGCGCGACGCCGTGTAGGCGATCAATGCGGCTAGGCCCAGAACCTCGGCGTTGTCGGGCAACAACTGCGTCAGAAGATCGGCAAGGAAAAACGCTTCGTCAGCTAGGTCGTTTTTGCCCAGCCAATCGCGGGAAAACGCCCCGTAGATGGCCTCTAGCACAGACGAAACACGGCCGGGTAAATCCTCTGGCTGGGGAATTTCAAACGCGATACCGGCGTCACGGATCTTGCGCTTTGCGCGCACCAGGCGTTTGGCCATGGTGGATTTAGGCAATAGAAACGCCCGGGCAATAACCTCTGCGTCCAAGCCCAGAACAGTCTGCAGCATAAGGGGGGTATGGACCCGGGCGTCAATGGCCGGGTGCGCGCAGACAAACATTAGCGTTAAGCGATCATCGGGAATGGTGTCGGCGGGCTGTTCCAGTACCGCCGGCTCCGGCATTTCGTCCCGAAATTCAATGCGTGCGTCTTTGCGCTGGATGTCGATTAAACGGTTGCGTGCCACGGTCAAAAGCCACGCTTCGGGGTTTTTGGGCATCTCTTTTGGCCAATGAATCAAAGCCTTTGCAAAGGCGTCCGATAAGGCGTCTTCGGCCCTCAAGATGTCACCGGCGCGGGTAGAAAGGATGGCCAGCAGGCGCCCGTAGGAGGCGCGCATGACCTCGGCCATGCGCGCTTCGGCGGACATTAGGTCTCCGACGCGGAGGGGCGAATTTCGACCGCGCCATACTTGGCGATAGGGCACTTTTTGGCCCAGGAAATCGCCGTGTCGAGATCCGGCACATCAACCGTCATATACCCGCCCAGGGTTTCTTTGGTTTCCGCATAGGGGCCGTCCTGAATGCGATTGCCGCCCTCGGAAACGGTGGTCGCGGTGCTGACGGGTTGGAGCCAATCCACCGCGGCGAGGATACCGGCCTCTTTCAATGCGCCGATATAGGCGCCGAACAGACCTTTGAGCTGGCCCAGCTCTTCGGGCGGCACATTGGCAAAGTCTTCGGGGCGGGTGTACGTCAGAAGTGTGTAACGCATGGTTGGTCTCCGGTTGTCAAAAGCATCAGCGCTTTCACAGACATGACGAACGATGACACGCCCAGAGGACACTGGCCTAGAGTTTTTTAGCCCGTGTCTAGAGCGTCGGCCGTTGGCTGCCTTTGGGACACCGCTTTGATGCGACCGGTCGGATGCAGTACGGAGGGCCGTAGTCCGCGATGCCCAGCAAGACGCACCGCGTCCGATTTTACACGGGGACTTCAAAATTTATCGCGCGTAAAATAAGCTTCTTTCTATGGCGGGCGCTTTCCCGTCACGGGTAACGAGGCGGCGCATTCGATGTCAGGGGTAAAAATTCGCAACATGGAGGATTTTGCCTCCGTCAGCGGTATCTCGCGCCCGACGGTGTCGAAGTATTTCAACGATCCCGAAAGCGTTCGAAAATCCACCAAGGTTAAAATCGAAGCCGCCCTAGAGCAGTACGATTACCGCCCCAACATTTACGCAGTGAACCAAAACCGGCGGCGTACAAAAAACATCGGGCTGGTGGTGCCCAACCTGACGGATCCTTTCTTTGCCGCCATTGCGCGCACGATTGAAGGATTGGTGGTGGAGGCAGGGTTTAATCCCCTGCTCCTAAGTTCCCACGGGGGGCCAGATCAGGAAATGGCCAACCTGGAAAGCCTACGTTCGATTAAACCAGCGGGCGTTCTTTTGGCGCCGCTTGGCCGACAGTCGAACCGGGAGGCATTGGCCGCGTTTAGCGCACAAATCCCAACTGTGCTTTTTGATGCTAATCTAGACGGCGTGGGGGAGGCGTTCTTTGGGTCTGACAACAACCAAAGCGTTGACCTGATCGTGGATTACCTGTGCCGCAGCGGCGAACCGCCAGTGCTCTTTGAGATGGAAAATCCCATAAACCCCAATGCTTTTCGGCGGCGCACCGCCTATGGCAAAGCCATGGAACGCCTATCATACGCCCCGCATTTCCTTCGGGTGGGCGGCGACGGCTGGAATTTTGAGGAAATAGGTTACCGCGAAGGTCTCAAGGTGTTTGCGGCGAACCGGATGCCGTCAAAAACGGTGCTTTGTTCAAACGACCGCCTCGCGATTGGGCTTTTGGCGGCGGCTTTCGAAAGTGGCATTAAGGTTGGGTTGGGGCGTGACGACGATCTTAGGATAGCCGGGCACGATGACCACCCGTTTGCACGCTATACTTGCCCAGGGCTAACGACGGTTTCGCAAGACTACGGGGCCATAAGCGCCCGCAGTGTGGATACGATTCTAAAACTCATCGAAACCGGAGAATCCCCAGCCTCCCGCCAGGTCGCGCTTTTTGAGGGTAGGCTGGTGATGCGGGGGTCCGCGTAACCTCCTGTTAAAAAGCCTCAAACCGATCAATATTTACGCGCGCAAAGTTTGCATTGACGGCGAGACCACTTTCTTCCTAGCCTAGAGTATCATCCATCTAGGGAGGACAAGGATGTCTATCAGAAGCGCATTGCTGGGTGCTGCGGCATTCACACTTGCGGGCACCGTCGGCGCGTTTGCTGGCGGCCACGCTAAAGAACTGACCATTGCGATCGTCAACAATGGTCACATGATCAACATGCAAAAGGTGGCCGAAGCCTATACCGAGGAAACTGGGGTCAAACTGAATTGGGTATCGCTCGAAGAAGGTGTTCTGCGTGAGCAGGTGACATCGGACACTGCCACAGGCGGTGGGCAGTACGACGTCATCAACATCGGCATGCAAGAGGCGCCGATTTGGGGCGCCGCGGGTTGG
>JBCCMR010000217.1:0-6160 GCA_039026255.1 Pseudomonadota bacterium | reverse complement strand
TTCAACGGAAGATCGAATCGTTTTTTCCGTGAAATCACATAGCGCCCATGATTTCCCACGGAGTGCTGTCGCGGATAGCCTATAAGCCGGATTCTGTCCCAGGGTCTCCCCCTTGGGCAGCCATTCATCTGGGTCCGCGGTCGCCCGCGGGCTCTTGCAACCTACCCGGACCTGCTGGGGCCAGTGCCGCCCCGGGCTTGCGCCCACGCGATCCCTATTCGGTTTTGCTCCGGGCGGGGCTTGCCATGCCGCCGCTGTTACCAACGGCGCGGTGGGCTCTCACCCCACCGTTTCACCCTTGCCCCGATGTGCCGGTGACCCGGCTGGGGCGGTCTATTCTCTGTGGCGCTTTCCCTTGGGTTACCCCAGGCGGGCGTTACCCGCCGCCCTTACACTGTGGAGTCCGGACTTTCCTCACCCGTGGGGGGTGCGGCTGCCTGGCCATCCGCGACAGGCGCCCCTTAGCCGCGCCGAGCCTTAGAGGTCAAGACGCTGCGGCAGCGCCCCGTGTCGGGTGATGGGGCCAGCGACGTGCCAGGGCCGCCATGATCGCCGTGTCCTGGGCATCCAATGGCCCGGCTGCCCGGGGCCGAAACCTCTGGCGGAACGCTTCCAATACCGGAGCCCAGTCACCGCCACGCGCTCGATAACCGAAGCGCGCCGCGTCTTGGGCAAAGGCGTCGGGAGCAGGTGCAGCTGCGGGGGCCACGTCCCATGGCCAAATCGCCACGCCCCGAGTCGCCAGGTGCGGCCAGGGGAATGCGCGGCCCGGGTCGTCTTTGCGCCCGGGGGCGCAGTCAGAGTGGCCGATAACCCGCTCCGGGGGGATGTTCCAGCGCGCAAATACTCCTGTCAAAAGATCGCAAAGCGCGTCGATCTGCGCGGCCGCAAACGGGTCACCGCCGCCGCGATTGTCTAACTCAATCCCAATCGAATGAGAATTGACGTCGGTCACATGGCCCCAGGCTCCCGCCCCAGCGTGCCAGGCACGGCGGGGCTCCTCCACTAGGGGCAAAAGGGCGCCATCGGCTTCGATAAGATAGTGTGCGGACACTTCTGCCTTTGGATCACACAGCCGCTCAGCGGCCTCCGCAGGTCCGGCCATCGCGGTGTAGTGGATCACGACCATGTCAGGCGGGCCGCCGTGGCGGCGCGGCCCGTGGTTGGGCGAAAGGCTCACCCGTTTTTGGTGGCGCTGATCAGGCGACGGTAGGTGTCGGGGTTCCAGTCGCAAGCAAATCCATCGCCGTCCGGATCTAGCCGCTTGCGGTCCCGTTCGGGACCACCGGCGGCCAAGAATGCCCGTTGCGCCTTATCGGGATCGCCACGGTATTGGCCGCAGTTGGAAATGCCGATGTTAAAGCGCCGGTAGGTGCGGGTGCCGACCGCGTGTTTCTGGCTGATCGCGTAAGCGGCAAGGTTCGGGCCCGCGGGCGCCTCGGGAAGTGCCTCGGGGGCCACAACCTCGTAGGTTTCGCGCAGCCGTTCCCGTTTGGCGGCGTCAGACGCGATCGTCTCCTGCTGCTGGATAGCGCCAAAGTCCTGGGTGTTCGAAATGGCCGCCGTGCGCGACGGCGGCTCTTGCGGAGCGCGCGGCAGGGGCCCCGTGGTTTCGGCCGCAGCAAGCCGCGTTGCCTCAGCCTGGAGGTTCGACGGCGTGGGCGTAATATTGTCGAAATATTGCGCCCCATCGTTGGGGGACGGAGCCCCACAGGCGCCCAAGGCTACTGTCGCCGCGGCCAATGCCGTGCCCAAACGTTTCATGCTCCAACCCCAACCTGTTAACCGGTCATTTACGGGGAGTTTACCACCATTTCTCGGGTTTGGCTACAAAACCGGCAGCTCGCTCCAGCGCGTAGGCGGTGTTGAGGAGGTCAGCCTCCTCCCACGGGCGGCCGATCAATTGCAGCCCAAGCGGCAGGCCTTGGGTATCCTGGCCCGCGGGCACCGAAATCCCAGGCAGCCCGGCCATGTTGACCGTCACCGTGAAGATATCGTTGAGGTACATCTGCACCGGATCGGCATCGTCCATGGCACCCAGCGGGAAGGCCGCAGATGGCGTGGCCGGCGTCAGGATCGCGTCGACCCCGTCCGCGTAGACGGTTTCGAAGTCCCGCTTGATCAGCGTACGCACCTTGCGGGCGCGATTGTAATAAGCGTCGTAGAAACCCGCCGAAAGCACATAGGCCCCGATCATCACGCGGCGCTTGACCTCATCGCCGAAGCCTTCCGCGCGGGTGCGCGCGTACATGTCGTGAATGCCCTCGCCCTGTTCGAGCCGCGCGCGATGGCCATAGCGGACGCCGTCGTAGCGCGCTAGGTTCGATGACGCCTCCGCCGGGGCAATCACGTAGTAGGCGGGCAGCGCGTATTTGGTATGGGGAAGCGACACATCCACGATCTGGGCGCCCGCGTCGCGCAGCATCTCTGCACCGCGCTTCCACAGCGCTTCGATTTCATCTGGCATGCCGTCCATACGGTATTCGCGCGGAATGCCGATCTTCTTACCGCGGATATCACTGGTGAGCGCCGCTTCGAAGTCGGGTACGGGTAGGTTAGCGCTGGTGCTGTCCTTCGGGTCGTGGCCTGCCATCGCCCCCAGCATGATAGCCGCGTCGCGCACGTCCCGGGTCATCGGCCCAGCCTGGTCAAGCGAGGAGGCAAACGCGATGATACCCCAGCGGCTAACCCGCCCGTAGGTCGGTTTCAGGCCGGTGATGCCAACAAACGCTGCCGGTTGGCGGATAGATCCGCCGGTGTCCGTGCCCGTGGCCGCGATGCAAAGCGACGCCGCCACCGCCGCCGCGGACCCGCCTGAGGACCCCCCGGGGGTAAGTGCTGCGTCAGAGCCGGCCGCGCGCCACGGGTTGGTTACCGGACCGTAGGTGGAGGTTTCATTCGATGACCCCATGGCAAACTCATCCATGTTGAGCTTGCCCAACATGACCGCGCCGTGATCCCAAAGCTGGGTTGTAACCGTGCTTTCGTATTCGGGGTTGAAGCCACCCAAGATCGCCGAGGCTGCCTGGCTTTCGGTTGCCTGCGTACAGAAGAGGTCTTTGATACCCAGCGGAATACCGCATAGGTCCGGGGCATCGCCGGTCTTAATGCGGGCATCCGCGGCTCGGGCCTGATCGCGAGCCTTGTCCGGTGTTTTATGGACATAGGCGTTTAAGATCTCGGCGCCGTCGATGGCGGCGATGTAAGCCTCTGTCAGGTCCAAGGCGGTGAAATCGCCCCGTCGCAGGCCATCACGGGCCTTGGCCAGGGTCAAAGCGGTCAGGTCACTCGACCCCCCTGATGTGGGATTATTGGTGTCGGCCAAGGGTCTACTCCACCACCTTCGGCACCGCGAAAAAGCCTTCGCGGGCGTCGGGCGCGTTTGCTAGGACGCTTTCGGGGTTGCCCCCGTCGGTAATGCCGTCCTTGCGCCGCTTGAGCCGCATCGGCGTGACCGAAGTCATAGGCTCAACCCCGTCGACGTCCACCTCTGTCAGCTCTTCCATGAAGGCCAGGATGCCAGACAATTCCTGCGCCAGCGCAGGCAGATCATCGGGTGCAACTTCAATGCGCGCCAGGTGCGCCACGCGGCGGGCGGTGTCGATGTCGATGGCCATAGGCAATGTCCTGGCTGGGATTGCGTTTGGTGGAGGGATAGCCCTGCCCCACGTCGCATGCAACCCGCGGAATAGGCCGCGGAGTTGGCCTACGGTCCGAGGGCGAAGGGCGCTATCAGAGTGGTCGCGGACGTCCTTTACCAGTAACCGGAGCCTTTACCAGCAACCGGAGCGCACTCTTGGGACATAGCCCGCGTATTGTTGTGCAGGCGCAGGTCAAAAAAGCGCGTGATCGGGTGCGCATTTGACCGTAAGCGCCCCTCCACGCGCGAGATGTTGGGTCACGATCCGCGGCCGCGGCTTTCGCTTTAGAGTTTCTGAAAATTGGCAAGGCAACGACGCCGGAGTTTCTGTGGGTCTGATAATCGGTTGACTTCTGTACAGAATTGGCACGCGTTCCGTCGGCTCAGAGGTCTTGCGCCCATTCCCCTCAGACCGAGGAGCGGTTTTGGCTTTCCATGCACCCTTGCGAAAGGGATCTGGAAACCAAGAGCGGTGTTCTACCGCCTGGCCAAGCACACTGCTAACCGAAGCGCGAGACCCGTCAGCGGATGGTTTCAATCCCAGCGCCCAGGTTTGGCATGCTCGGACCTGCGAGCCGCCCGCCGCCGGCCGCCGGCGTTCCTCTAAACCGGGGCGAATTCTTCTAGTTTATCGAGAAGGACATTCTTGCGGATGGGTTTCGACAAAAAATCGTCCATGCCCGCCGATTTGCACTTTTCCACGTCCGACGGCATCGCGTTAGCGGTCAACGCCACCACCGGCGACGGGGGCCTGCCGGTGGATTTCTCGAATGCACGGATGGCGCCCGTCGCTTCATAGCCGTCCATCACCGGCATGGAAACATCCATGAGCACCACGCTAAAGGCCGCTTCTTTGACCCGGGCCACAGCCTCTGCCCCGTTCTCGGCATAGACGATTTGGGCCTTGGAATTCTTCATGTAGCTTTGGATCACCTTGCGGTTGGTGGCGTTGTCGTCGACGACCAGGATTTTCATCCCTGTTTGGTCGCGGCCCAGTTCCTTTTGGGTGGTGAGCGCCCCCCGGGGACGGGCCGGATCAATGACGTCCATGAGCGTGGCGCGCAGCACCTCATGGCGCAGCGGCTTTGAAAGCCGGGCGTCGGGTTGCACCGCGCCTTTTTCGATGTCTTGCATGGACACCTGCACCACCGGCAGCTTCGGGTTGCCCGCCTGTTCTCGCACGAGGCTGACAAGTTCGCCGCCCGCGCCGTATATGCGCGCGGGGTCGATCAAGACCACATCAGGCGGCGTGTTGCAGGCGCGTAGATCACGAAGCGTGGCAAAGCTGGTGTCGGCATCGCGAGCCTCAAAAACCGTGGCCTGCCAGTGTTCAAGCCAGCGGCGCAAGACACCGCGCGACGGCTCTGACCCGTCCAGGATTAGCACGCGCATAGGCCTGTCACCGATGACAAGGGCCGGACCCGGTTCACGCAAGGACGCGCTTTCATTGACCATGGGTAGCACAAAAAAGAACGTGGACCCGATCCCCAATTTAGAAGTCGCCTGCAATTCGGAGCCCATGAGCGTCACCAGCTGGCGTGAAATCGCCAGGCCAAGGCCAGTGCCGTCGTGTTTGCGGTTGGCGGCGTTGTCGACCTGTTCGAACGCGCTGAAGATTGTGGCGATCTTTTCATCGGGGATGCCAACGCCGGTATCGCGCACACCGACCCGCACGCCGCCGTCACCCCGGCTTAGTTCCAGACAAACCTGCCCCTGTTCGGTGAACTTAATCGCATTTCCGGCCAGGTTCATCACCACCTGTCGGAAGCGGCCTTCGTCGCCACGCAGGACCCGCGGACATGCAGGGTCAAGTGATACCACAAGTTCAAGACCCTTGCGCGCAGCTATCGGCGCCAAAAGGCCGCCAACCTCTTCGATGGAGTTGAAAACGTCAAAGGGCTCATTCACGAGTTCCATCTTGCCCGCTTCGACCTTCGAGAAGTCGAGAATGTCGTTGATGATCGTCAAAAGCGCCTCGCCAGAAGACGAAATCGTGCGGGCGTAGTTTTCTTGTTCCCCGTCGAGACGGGTTTCACCCAGCATTTCGGCCATACCGATGATCCCGTTCATCGGCGTTCGAATTTCGTGGCTCATCTTGGCCAAAAACTCAGATTTTGCCCGGTTGGCCGCCTCCGCCGTGCGCTTGGCGCTTTGATAGCGTTCGATGAGACGCCGAAGCGGGCGCCCGATGATCATCCAAAACGACATCCAATTCGACAGCACAGCGATCAAGAGACCGCCCGCCATCAGAAGAAGCGTCAATTCCCTTTGTTTGTTACGGGTCTCCAGGATCTCTTTGAAGGTAAAGCTGACCGTAAGCGTGGCGTCAGGATAGCCGAAGACCTCAAAATCGAGCGCCTCGTCGATATCTTGGCCTGTGCAGCCAAGGCCTATGGGCACCACAGTTAAAACATCGCCCGTTTCCATATCCTTGAGTTCGGCGCAGCGCACTGCCTGATCGCTCAGCAAGGTGAGCATCAGTTCCTTTACTTGATCCGCCTCCCAGTCGACCTGATCGTC
>JBCCMR010000216.1:0-6174 GCA_039026255.1 Pseudomonadota bacterium | reverse complement strand
TTGAGCATCTGGATGATCTGTTCGTCGCTGAATCTCGTCTTCATTTGTCCGTCCTTTGGTTGGTCGGACTCTACACAAAGCTGGAGGAGATTCAGGGGCTCAGGTCAGATTCTACACGTAAACGGGCCAGATCAAGGCGCGGGGTCACCAGCGTCGGTGTTTAGAAGGCCCTACAGCTGGGTTGCGAAATCTGCGAAGGCCCGCGGGGATATCAAGATGGCGATTTGAGAGCCAAACGGGATATCTGCCGCCGATCTGCTGAGCGGCCTGACGATTTTACCGGGCAGGCGGTTGCCGCGTTTTCGACAAAAACACCGAGGGCTAGAGTTCGGCTTGGCCCCCTTGCTTTTGCCGCTTGTTATTGGCGGGTTTGTTTTACATCGCAACGGTAGCACGCTGGCAACGACACCTTCAAAGGTAGCTGACCCCAATGGCGCCGAGGTAGGTGGCGGGGTAGGCGGTCGCAAAGGGTCGCCCACGCCCAAAGGCGGACCGCCTAGCCGCTGTGCGACATCAGCTCTTTGCCGTTGTGCAGAAGCCGCGACTTCCAGGGGATGGGGTTGCGTAACGCAAAATGGGCCATGCAAGCATTCTCGGCTTCAACCATGAGGTCGCGGATGCGTTCTTCGGGTTCATCGCTTTCGATGATCACGTGGGTTTCGATGTGCTCGGTCTTGCCCTCGGTCATGTGGCCAAGCTGGCGCATATTCGACAGGTTTGTCTGAAACCCCACCTTCTGTTCTAGCTTCATGGATTTGATGCTTATCTTGCGGGCCGTGTAGATGTCCGTGAGGTGCGTCATCAGGCAAAACCCGATGCCCGCGCACATATAGGCTAGAGGCGGCGGGGCGGTGTCGTCGCCGACGGGAATATCTTCGTCGCAGTACATGCGCACGGGCGAAAATCCGGGGATGTTGACCTGGACAACCCCGGTTTTGCGCTGTTTTTGAGTGGACTCAGCGGTCATGGTGACCTCAAAGCTCAGCGGCTCGGGGGGGCGGCCCTTTTTGAAGGGTTTCGGCTCAAACTGCGTGGGTTCGGGCTGCGTGTCGCTCAATTCGCCCACGTGGTAGTGTTTTTCGGTCACTTCATGTCTCCGACAATTCGCTTGGGTGGCAACCCCAGACTACAGGCCGCGCGGCCCTAGTAAACCACCGCCATCACACCCAGCGAAACGACAAGAAATAGTATTGTCATGATCCCGCCCGTGCGCACAAAGTCCACCACCCGGTAGCCTGCGGGCCCCATGATCAGCGCGTTCACTTGGTGGGTGGGGATCAGGAAGCTGTTGGACGTGGATATGGCCACCGTCAGGGCAAAGATTGCCGGATCGCCCCCGGCGGCCACGGCAATCGACACCGCCAGAGGCACCAGAAGCACCGTGGCGCCCACGTTCGACATCACCAGCGTAAAGACCGTGGCCAGCACCGCCACCCCCGCCTGCAACGCCCAAAGCGGCCAGCCGTCGAGTACGCGCAGAACCAGCTGCGCGATCCATTCTGCTGTGCCAGTGGCCTGCACCGCCTGACCCAAAGGTATCAGCGATGCGAGCAGGAACACCGTATTCCAGCCCACGGCATTGTAGGCCTCGTCGATGTCGAGCACTCGTGTCAGGATCATGCCCACGGCCCCGGTCAAAAGGCACAGCGACAGACGCACGTCGGTGAAAAGGATCATAAAAAGCGCGATGCCAAAAAAGATCAGCGCAGGCATGACCTTTTGCGGGCGCAGTTCCTCTTGCGGGAAGTCTGAGGTCACGATCACAAAGTCGCGGTTCGACTTGAGCCGGGTTAGTGCCTGCCACTGGACATGGACCACAAGCGTGTCACCTGCCCGAAAGGGCACGCGGCTGATGCGCGTGGCTTCGTGGTCGTCCTCCTCGACAAGGCTCAGCGTTTCTTCGCCCCGGTGGATGGCCAAAAGGCTCAGCCCGAAGGCTTTGCGGAACCCTAAGTCGCGGGCACTTTTACCGATGACGGTGCTGTCGGGGGGCACCACAATTTCGGCGACACCAGATCGTGTGGCGGCGAACTCCTCGGCGAAAATATCAAGCCCTTCAAGCACCTGAAGCCCATAGATATCGGCCATTTCCTCGATCACCCGGCGGCGACCTAGGATGGCCAAGCGGCAGGGGGTTGTGACCTCCGTATCAAGGGCGGGCGCAACCCAGCGTTGGCCTTTGTAGTAGCTGCCGATGATATAGCAGTGGTGGGCGTCCATAATGTCTGCGAAGGTTTCGCCCAAAAGGATGTTGCCGTCGGGCACGATGACTTCGACGATGTCGGCTTTGAGGCCGTATATCCGCTTGAGGTATTCGTTCATCGACTGCCCCGACGCCGCATCCCCGCGCGAAGACACGCCCGGGAGGACAAACCGTCCGAAAACCACGAAGTAGAGGATGCCCGTCAGCACCAGTGCCACCCCCACGGGGGTGACAGCAAAGAGCCCGAACTCCTCCATGCGCAGGCCCTCGGGCAGGTCTCGGTTGGCGGTGACGATCAGGTCATTCAAAAGGATAAGCGGCGACGACCCCACCATGGTCATTGTGCCACCCAGGATCGCGCAAAAGCCCATAGGCATCAGCAGGCGCGACAGCGGAAGCTCCGTTCGGCTGGAAATACGGCTCACCACAGGCAGAAAGAGTGCCGCAGCACCTACGTTTTGCATGAACGACGATATGAACCCCACGGTGCCCGAAATGATCGGGATGATGCGTTTTTCGGTGGTGCCACCGTATTTCAGAATGGTGGCGGCGACTTTCGACATAAGCCCAGTCTTGTCGAGTCCCGCACCGATGATCATCACCGCGATGATCGACACAACCGCGTTCGAGGCAAAGCCGTCGAAGATGTGGTTGATGTCGGCCAGATTGCCGAGCCCGGGGAGGTAGCTTAGCCCGCCAAGCACCACCATAACCAGGATCGCGGCCAGGTCCACGCGGACGATTTCAGACACAAAAAGGAAGACCGTGAAGGCCAATAGCCCCAGGACGACAATCATTTCGGTCGTCAGCGTGATCGGTTCCATCGGGTCTCCCGCGGGGCGTCTGGCTTCCCAAGTCTTAGGCTCCGGACCGGGCTGCGGCAACCTGTCGATTGCCCCTTGCGCCTAGGTGTTGCCGGGCGTGGCGCACGGGTGTCAGGGGGCCTTGCTTTGCGGTCTGATCAGGGGTGGGGTCAGGCGTTTTGGGCAGGGGTTTGCGACGCCATGATGCAAAGGATTTCAAAGATCAGGGAAGCGCCCAGCCAGGCGGTCACCCCCGACGGATCAAATGGCGGCGCGACCTCGACCAGGTCTGCCCCCACGAGGTTGAGCCCCGACAGCCCGCGGATCAGACCCTGGGCTTCGCGGCTGGTCACGCCGCCGATTTCCGGCGTGCCTGTGCCCGGGGCGTAGGCGGGGTCGACCACGTCGATGTCGAAAGTGGCGTAGGCGGGGGCTTGGCCCAGGCGTTCGTGCACCTCGGCCATGACGTGGGGTGTGCCCCGGTCGGCCCACTCTTCGATGCGGATGATGCGCACGCCCTGGGCGATGCCCCAGTCCACGTCCTCGGTCCCCGCGGCGGAGCCGCGGATGCCCACCTGCACCATACGTTCGGGGTCGATTAGCCCCTCTTCGATTGCGCGCCGGAAAGGGGTGCCATGGGTCAGCTTTTGGCCCCCGAAATAGCTGTCGAAAAGGTCGGTGTGGGCGTCGAACTGTACAAATCCCAGGGGCGCACTGCTGCCGCGGGCCGCGTGCAGCCCCCGCAGCACGGGCAGCGTGCACAGGTGATCGCCACCCGCCATTAGCGGGCGGATACCCGCGCGGGCCAGTTCCGACACGTGGGCCGTTATGGCATCAAGCCCCGCTTCGATCCCTATGGGATTGGCGCCAACGTCGCCCAAGTCAGCGCAATTCGCCACCTCGAAGGGGCGCACGCCGGTCACCGGGTTCATGGCGCGGATCATAGTCGAGGCGTCGCGCAGCCCCCGGGGTCCGTGGCGGGCGCCCGGGCGGTTTGTGGTGCCCCCGTCCCAGGGCGCACCGAAAATTCCGATATCCACGTCGCCGAAGCGCGGGTGGTCGGGGGTCAACACCGGCAGGCGCATAAAGCTGGGCACGCCCGCGTAGCGCGGCAACTCAAGAACCGATGCGGGCTGGAAGAAAGCGTTCATAGGGGGCAGGGTGGCACGGGCGCGGCGGATTGACCAGGGGGCGACATATGGCACAGGGCGACGGCAATGCAGGGCGCGTGGCGGTGATCACCGGGGCGGGCAGCGGCATCGGCGCGGCCACGACGGCGGCGTTTTTGGAGGCGGGATGGCGCGTGGCGCTTTTGGGCCGCCGCGCAGCTCCGCTAGAGGCGGTCGCCGCCGGGCGCCCGGGCGCACGCGCTATCCCCTGTGACGTGGCCGACCCCGCCGACGTGGAGACCGCCTTTGCCCGGATCAACGCCGAATTTGGGCGGGTGGATATGCTCTTTAACAACGCGGGCATTGGGTTGCCGGGCGCCACCGTAGACGCCATTGACCCCGCTGACTGGGCGCGGGTGGTGGGCGTGAACCTCACTGGGGCGTTCCTTTGCGCCCGCGCAGCCTTTGGCGCCATGCGCGCGCAACACCCGCGCGGCGGGCGCATAATCAACAACGGATCGGTCAGCGCCTATGCCCCGCGCCCAGGCTCGGCGCCCTACACCGCGACGAAGCACGCGATCACTGGGCTTACCAAGACGCTGGCTCTCGACGGGCGCTCTTTTGACATCGCCTGTGGGCAGATCGACATCGGCAATGCGCTAACCGAGATGGCGGCGCCTATGGTGGTGGGGGTGCCCCAGGCAGACGGGTCCGTGCGTGCCGAGGCGACTATGGATGTGGCCCACGTGGCCGAGGCGGTGCTCCACATGGCGTCGCTGCCGCTGGATGCCAACGTGCTCTTTATGACGGTGATGGCTCGCGACATGCCCTACGTGGGTCGGGGATAGCGCCAGCTAAAGCGCCTTTTTTAGGACAAGCGCGCTGACCCGGGCGCCGCGTGGCCCTTGGTAATAATCCTTGCGCACCCCTGCCTCCCGGTAGCCCGTGCCCCTGTAGAGCGCCAGAGCCGGGTGATTGTCCTGCGCCACTTCTAGAAACATCTCTGCGACCCCGCGGGCGCGGGCCTGTGTTTCCCCCAGGGCTAGCAGCGCCCGGGCAATGCCCTGGCGCCGGGCGTCTGGGGCTACGGCAAGCGTTAGAATTTCCGCCTCTGGTCCGGCCGAGCGCAGGACCATGAAGGCCCTATCTGCGGCCCGTATCACCACGGATGGATCGTCGGCCAGAGCGGAAAATTCTTCCGCGCTCCACGGGCGGGGGCGAGTGAAGGCAGCGGCATGAAGCTTGGCCAGCGCGGCGGGTGTCAATCCAAGATCGCCGGGGTGGCCTCGGTTGGGGCGGCCGCGTCCGGCGCGCGCAGGTAAAGCGGCGCGGGACGGGTGGCGGGATCGGCTGCGGCGCCAATGGCTGCCATGGAGCCGATCACATCCTCTAAAGGATGGGGTGAAAACCCGTCAATCGTGCCATCGTGGTGCAGATTGGTACCGTCCTCCAGGGCGGCATCGGTCAACAGTCCAGGCGCGCCAACAAGCGCGCCGGCGGAACAGCCTTGCACGTAAGAATGGCCACGATATGCGGCGACCCCCACGCGCTGCGCCCCGGGCACGAGGGCCGCCAGCGCTTGCAGTCGGCTCACCCCCACCGCGGGCACACTCAGCGCAACTGCCATAGACCGCGCCGCGGCCACGCCGATGCGGGTGCCGGTAAAATTACCTGGCCCGGTGCTGACCACTAGGCGCGCAAGGTCTGTCCGGGCAAGCTTTGCCTCCGCTAGCACCTCGTCAATGAGCGGGAATAGCCGCTCCCCTTGGCCGGTTTGCAAACGTTCTACCCGGGTCACCGCGCCAGCGCCCACCGCAACCCAGGGGCCAGAGGTGTCAAAAACCAGAAGGTCAGGCGGCAACCGGACGCACCTCAACCACTTCGGGAATATAGTGGCGCAGAAGGTTCTCGATCCCCATTTTCAGGGTGATTGTGGACGACGGGCATCCGGCACAGGCGCCCTGCATGTGCAGGTACACCACGCCGCGGTCGAAGCCGTGGAAAGTGATGTCGCCGCCATCCTGGGCCACCGCCGGGCGCACTCGGGTGTCGAGAAGTT
>JBCCMR010000215.1:0-6187 GCA_039026255.1 Pseudomonadota bacterium | reverse complement strand
GCGCTGCGATACGTGTCGGACCGGTGCCCCATCAGCACCCGAAACGGCGCCACCAGCACCGGCAGCGCCACCATCAGCGCCACGATAAAAGTGGGCACCCCCAATTCGACGATCATGACCCGATTGAGCGTGCCCAGAAGCATCACCGTGGCCATGCCCACCGACACCTGGAAGAGCGACAGGCGCAGGATCTGCCCCAGCGACAGCGACGCCGAAGCCGCATCCGAAAACGGAAGCAGTTTGAGCGAGATACGCTGGATATCGCCGGGTCTTAGGTACACGCGCGCATCTCCCAGGCCTGGCTGATGTAGAACCCCGTGGCGACCCGGCGGGCCTGGCGCAACTGCCAGGCACCGGCGCCCGACTTGCGCGCCATTTCCTGGCGCAGACGCGGGGCAGAGATGGGCACAATCGCCGGCGACCGGTCAGACCGCGGAAAGGCTTTCCCGGCCAGGTGCATGGCCGCCAGAAGGGGCGTGCGCGGGGCAAGGGTAAAGGCCATCTGCCGCGGACCGGCCGCGCCCAGGCGCATCAGCGCCGCGGCGATGTCGCCGGGGCGGTAGTGGATCAGGCTGTCCATCGCCACGACAAAGTCAAAGCGCCCGTGATCACCCAACATGTCGCCAGCGCGCCAATCGATCGAGAGCCCCTCGGGCGCCCGGCGCGCGGCCACGTCCAGAAGCGACGGCGAGATATCGACCGCCACCACCTCGGCCCCGCGGCGCGCCAGATCGACCGCCAGTTGTCCGGCCCCGCACCCCGCATCAAGCACCCGCGCGCCCGCCAGATCAGTAGGCAGGAGCCCCATCAGTTCTGCGCGCATGGCATCACGGCCCGCGCGCACAGTCTGGCGGATACGCGATACCGGCGCGTCCGAGGTCAGCCGTTCCCAGGTCTTCGACGCGGTCTTGTCGAAATAGGTTTCAAGCCGCGCGCGGGTTTCGGTGTAGGTGTCGGCCATCAATCGAACCCCAAAAGCTCAAAGATATCGCGGTCCGGCAGGGGGTTCGGCGCCTGCGCCTCGGTGCCGTTCCAAAGTGTCTCAGCCAGGCGAATGTATTCCTTCTGGACGGCCAGGATGTCGTCATCAGGGTCCATCTCAAACAGCGTCTTTTTCTTGAGCCGAGACCGACGGATGGCATCCAAGTCTGGAAGGTGGGCCAGACGATTGAAGCCCACCGTTTCGCAGAAGCGGTCAACCTCATTCGTTTCGCGGCTGCGGTTGGCCACGCACCCGGCCAGGCGCACGTTGTAGTTCTTCGATTTTGCCTGCACCGCAGCGATAATGCGGTTCATCGCGTAGATACTGTCGAAGTCGTTGGCGGTGACGACAAGGGCCCGGTCCGCGTGCTGCAGGGGCGCAGCGAAGCCGCCGCAGACCACGTCGCCCAGCACGTCGAAGATAACCACGTCGGTATCTTCGAGCATGTGGTGTTGTTTGAGAAGTTTCACTGTCTGGCCGACCACGTAGCCACCGCAACCAGTGCCCGCCGGGGGGCCGCCCGCTTCGACGCATTGCACGCCGTTAAAGCCCGGGTAAACAAAATCTTCGGGGCGCAGTTCCTCGGCGTGGAAATCCACGTCTTTGAGCGCGTCGATCACCGTCGGCACCAGGCGCCCAGTCAGGGTGAAGGTGCTGTCGTGTTTCGGGTCACAACCGATCTGCAGCACCCGTTTGCCCAGTTTGGTGAAAGCCACCGACAGGTTCGACGAGGTGGTCGATTTGCCGATACCGCCCTTGCCGTAGACGGCAAAAACCTTAGCACCGTCGATCTTGATCGACATGTCCTGGTGGATTTGAACGGAGCCTTCGCCGTCCTGCCCCCGCAACCGGGGTGGGGTTCTGCGGTCAAGCGGAGCCATGGCATTTCCTTTCATTCGGCCGCATAGACACCCTCCATGCGGTCCTCGAGCTCTTCGGCGCCCTTGATGAGCGCCTCCAGCGTCTCGGCGTCGGCCTGCCAGTAGTTGCGCTCGTGCGCCTCAAGCAGACGGTTGGCCATTTTCGCGCTGGCGACCGGGTTAAGGTCGGCCAGGCGGTTTTTCATGTCTTCGTCGAGCACGAACGTCTCGGACAGGCGTTGATAGACCCAAGGATCCACCTGGCCGGTCGTGGCCGACCAACCCATTGTGTTTGTCACTTGCGCCTCGATCTGGCGGACACCTTCGGCACCGTGTTTGAGCATGCCTTCGAACCACTTGGGGTTCAGGCTGCGCGTGCGGCTTTCCAGCGCCACCTGGTCCGCCAGGGTGCGCACCTTGCCGTCGCCGCGGGTCTGGTCGCCGATGTAGACGGGGGTATCGGTGCCGCGGGCCCGTTTGACCGCTCGGTTGATGCCGCCGAGCGTGTCGAAGTAGTGGTCCATCGTCGTCACGCCAAGCTCGACGGATTCCAGGTTCTGGTAGGCCAGGTCCACGTCGCCGAGCGCCGTCTGCAAAAGCTCCGCCTGTTTGGCGGCCTTGCCGTCGCGCCCGTAGGCGTAGGATTTGCGCGCCTCGTATGCGTTGGCGAGCTGGTCTTCGTCCGTCCAAGCCCCCGAGTCGATGAGGTGGTTCACGTTCGACCCGTAGGCGCCCTCGGCGTTGGAAAAGACCCGCAGGGCGGCGGTTTCCAGGTCCACGCCCATGCGCTCCGCATAGGCCAGCGCGTGGGCGCGCACGAAGTTCTGGTCCGCGGGCTCATCCGCGGTGGCGGCAAGCCAGGCGGCTTCGGCCAAAAGCTTAACCTGCAATGGCAGAAGATCGCGGAAGATACCCGACAGTGTCACAATTACGTCGATGCGCGGGCGGCCCAGTTCCGCCAGCGGGACCAGTTCGGCCCCGGCAAGCCGCCCGTAGGCGTCAAAACGCGGCCGCGCGCCCAAAAGCGCCAGGGCCTGGGCCATGGGCCCGCCGTCCGATTTGATGTTGTCGGACCCCCAGAGCACCATCGCTACCGTACGCGGCAGCGCGGCGTGGGCGCGCAAGAGCACCGCCACCTGGGCGCGGCCTTCGGCCATAGCGTAGGCGGTGGGCATCCGGAAGGGATCGAAGGCGTGGATATTGCGCCCGGTGGGCAGAATGTCCGGGGACCGGATCAGGTCGCCCCCGTGCACTGGCGCGATGTAGCGCCCGGCCAAGGCGTCCATAATGGCAGGGAGTTCGGTATCGCGGGCCAAAAGCGCGCGCAGGGCGTCGCGGTCGCGATCGTCGTGGTCGGGAACATGGGCCAGTTGCGCGTCGATTGCGGCCCGGTCCCGGGCGCGCCCCACCACATGGAGCCCTTCGGGCAACAGCGCGTCCGAGGTTTCCAGAAGCGTCAGCCAAAGCCCGTCAGGGTCCGACCCATCCAGGTCCACCGCCGCCGCCTGGTCGGCGATGATCTGAGCAAGGGTGCCACGCTCTGCCGCGCGGTCGGGCAGTTCGCGCCAGCGGCCCAGGCTGTCACGCAGCTCTGCCAGCCCTTTATAGAGCCCGGCCTGGGCCAGGGGCGGGGTCAGGTGGCTGATGGTCACCGCGCCCGAACGCCGTTTGGCCAGCGTCGCCTCAGACGGGTTGTTGGCAGCATAGAGGTAGACGTTGGGCAAATCGCCGATCAGCCGGTCGGGCCAGCAGGTGGCGCCAAGGCCGGTCTGTTTGCCGGGCATAAACTCCAGCGCCCCGTGCATGCCGAAATGCAGCACCGCGTCGGCCTCAAACCGGGTCCGCAGCCACCGGTAAAAGGTGGAAAACGCATGCGTCGGCGCAAAGCCCTTCTCAAATAGAAGCCGCATCGGGTCGCCTTCATAGCCGAAGCCCGGTTGCAGGCCCACGACAACGTTCCCGAACTGCGCCCCCAGGACAAATACGCCTGACCCGTCGGACTGCGCGCGCCCCGGGGCAGCGCCCCATTGGGCTTCGATTTCGCGCAGGTGGGGATCATTGGCGACGATGTCTTCGGCGCCCACCTTGGCAAGCACGTTTGCCTCTTGCCCGAAGCGGGCGCTGTTGCCGTCGACCACGGCGGCGCGCAGGTCAGCCACGGTGGCGGGGACATCGACCAAATAGCCGTCGTCGCGCATCCGGTTGAGCGTATTCCAAAGGCTTTCCCACACCGCCAAATGCGCCGCGCTTCCCACCGCGCCAGAGTTGGGCGGGAAGCCGTAAAGCACCACCGCGACACGCTTTTGTGCGTTCGGGCAACGGTGAAGCCTGGCGGCCTTTTCCACCCGGTCCGCCAAGCGCTTAATGCGTTCGTCGCAAGGCTGCATCGCCCCGTGGCGATCCTGGAGCCCATGACGCCCGGCAAAGACGGATGGGTTTGTGGCGCCGTCGATTTCCGGCAGCGCGATCAGCATTGTTGTCTCGACCGGGCCCAGGCCCTGGTCTGACGCCTGCCACTGCTCGATCGTCTGAAATTCGAGCGGATGGGCGGCCATATAGGTCACGTCAAGTTCGCGCAGGGTGCCCACCGCCGCGTCAGCGTCGTTAAAGGCCGGCCCGCCCACGAGCGAAAACCCGGTGAGTGACAAAAGCACGTCAAGCCCCGCGCCTTTTAGGAAACGGTCCACTGCAGGCCGGTTGTCGAGCCCGCTGGCAAAGCAGGGCACCACCCGCAGGCCGCGCCGTTCCAGCGCGTCGATCACCGCATCGTAATGGGCCGTATCGCCTGCCAAAACGTAGGACCGCATCAGCAAAAGCCCGACCGTGCCCTGGGCGCCGCGCAGTTTCGGCAGATCGGCAGCACGCTCGGACACGCGTCCGCGCATCCGCGGGTGGTAGACGCCCACCTCCGGGTAGATCACCGGGTCCGCTACCGCCCCCCCGCGCCAGTCCGCGCGGCTGGAATAGCGGGACAAAAGCATCCGGATCATCATCTCAACGTTGTCGTCAGACCCGCCCAGCCAGTACTGCATGCACAGGAAATAGGCGCGCACGTCTTGGGCCTTGCCCGGGATGAGCCGCAGAATTTTGGGCAGCCGGCGCAGAGTCTTCATCTGCCGTTCGCCGCTGGCCGGGGCGCCGTTTTTCGACGACCCTCGCAGACGTTTCAGAAGACCCAGAAGCCCACTGGCCGGACGGCCCATATCGAGCGGCCCCATCCGCGTCAGCCGCACAATCTCGCCCGCCGTGATGCAACCCACAAAGCAATCGGCTCGGGCTCGCGCTTTTTCCAGCGCGGGCAGGATGGCGCGGACGTGTTCGTCCAGGAAAAGAAGGTTCACAAAGACCATGTCCGCATGGGCCAGCGCGAGCTTGGCCCGGTCGAGCGCGCCCGGATCCTCGCCCCATTCAGCGGCGGTCAGAAGGGTCACTTCGAGCCCCGGGAAGTCCTTTTGCAAGCGCAGTTCCGCCCGCGCAGCGGGCCCTGCGATGTGGGCGTCCAGCGTCAGGATCACGACGCGATAGGCTATGACATCACTATCGCGCATAGTGGGCTTTCGCCTCGTAGAGCGTATCGACGCTGATTTCCCCAAGCCCCCGTTCGGTGGCGAAGTTTTCAGTGTTGCGGCGCGCCTTACCGCGCACAAAAAACGGCACCTTGCGCAATTCCTGTTCGGCATCAGCCAACCAGATCACCTGGGCTGGTTCGGCTTTTTCGGGCGGGGCAGCTTCGGTGGCAGGAGTGTGTTCCGGCGACGCCTTGGGCGCGGCGTCGAGCAAGGTTTCTGCGGCCACCTCGGCGGCCGGGACATGGGCGGTGTGGTGGGACGCGCCCGCGCCGTCATGGAACTCAAAGTCCTCACGAAACATGTGCAGAAGGTGCTCTTCGAGCCCCATCACCAGGGGGTGAACCCAGGTGTCGAAAATCACGTTGGCGCCTTCAAAGCCCACCTGGGGCGAATAGCGCGCGGGGAAGTCCTGCACGTGGACCGGCGCGCTGATGACCGCGCAGGGGATGCCCAGGCGCTTGCCGATGTGACGCTCCATCTGAGTGCCTAGGATCATCTCCGGGGCGGTGTCCTCGATGGCCCGTTCCACGTCGAGATAGTCTTCCGTGATCAGCGCTTCGAGCCCCATGTCTCGCGCGAGCGTACGCATGGGCCGGGCAAATTCACGGTTGTAGCAGCCGAGGCCCACCACCTCGAAGCCCATCTCTTCTCGGGCGATGCGAGCGGCGGCCATGGCGTGGGTAGCATCGCCGAATATGAAGACCCGCTTGCCTGTCAGGTAGGTGCTGTCGACGGAGCGCGCGTACCAAGGCAGGCGCAGGGCACTTTCATCCACG
>JBCCMR010000214.1:0-6216 GCA_039026255.1 Pseudomonadota bacterium | reverse complement strand
GTGCACCGTTACGTCGCCCCGGGCGCGCATAGCCCGCTCAAAGGCGGTCGACACTGAACGGGGGTGGGCCCAAAGCATATGAACCGGGTAACCCACCGCGGCGGCCTCAGAGCCCTGCGATGGCGCGAAGTCGGGAGATGACCGGGCCCGGTGCTTCCCAGTGGATGGCATGGGCGGCTTCCTCTACCACATGAAATTTGAGCCAAGGCACATCGCCCAGCGCGGCCTTGGCATCTGCTACCGGGAATAGCAGGTCGCGCCCTGCCAGCACTGCTTGCGCCGGACAGGGCAGCGGCGTCGCCCCGTTGCGGGGCGTAAAACCACGCAATGCTTTGATCTGCCGCGCCATCGACGTCAGGGATTGGGCGTGCGGATAGGCCTGGGTCAAAAGTACGATCTGCTCCATATTACCAGCATCGGCGAAAAAGCCGGGCGACTGCAGCCAGGGGTAAAGCACCCGCAGCCACTGCATCGGCGGCCCGTCACGGCGCAGCTTTAGCACCTCGTTGAAAATCATCGCATTGCGCGCCCCGTTAGCCGGAGCCGAGGCGAGAAGGCTTATACTGGCCAAACGCGGCCCCACCCGATCCGCGAGCATAAGCGCCAGGTATCCACCCATGGAATGGCCCGCCACATGCACCCCGTCGAGCCCCAGGTGATCCAGGAGCGCAGCCAAATCGTCTGCGCAATCGGGCAGGAGAAAATCCTCTGTTCCCTGGCTACGCCCGGTTGCCCGGTTGTCCGGGCGGATCACTGTGAACGCGGTTTCAAGGGGCCCTACGACCGGCAGCCAAGTGGCGCTGTCAGAGAGCATTCCTGGGATCAAAAGAAGCGGCGGGCCGGAGCCTCCGACCTCGTAATGCATCGAAAATCCGCGACCCTCGAAACTGGGCATTAGGTCTCCTCCTGCCAGGTGGGTAAGAGGTCATTCGGCGCCGGGCGCGCCTCATAGATGGCCCGCGCGATGGCCCGCGCCACACAGACCGCCGCCCCGTGGCCTAGGTTCAACAGATCAGGTGCGGCCCCGTTTACACGGCGGGCTGTGGACAACGCAAAAACCAGGTCTCCGTCATAGGGCGTGTGGCTAGGCTGAACTGCGCGGGCAAAGCCGTCGTGGGCGGCCACCGCCAGCCGCTTGCATTCGGTCTTGGAGAGCGGAGCGTCGGTGGCCACGGCTACCACGGTGGTGTTGGCCCCGTAGGCCCGCCCCATGGCGGCGCTTTTCCGACTGGGCTCAGGTAGGATAAGGCCCGCGCGTGGGTCAGGGCCAAGGCCGCCAAACTCTGCTCCGATTTCTTGGGCGGCGGCCCAAAAATGCCGCGACCCAGGCACTGTGACCGCACCGATAGGATTGGCCACGGCCAGCGCCCCGACCGTGACCTCGCCTGGCAACATAAGCGACGCGGAGCCAAGCCCACCTTTGTAATCGGCGGCCATGGCCCCGGTGCCCGCACCGGCTGTTCCCAGGGCAAAATCAACCCCGGCTGCGGCGAAGGCCACGGCCCCCAAAGCGCCGTAAGGGTTGATGTCCCAGCCTTTGTTACCGCCGTTCACCAGGTCGAAGATGATTGCCCCAGGAACAATAGGCACCACGGCGTCATGGACATGAAACCCCCGCCCCGCCTGGCGCAGCGCCCCCTGCACCCCGCTCGCAGCGTCGAGCCCAAAAGCAGAACCACCTGAAAATGTGATCGCGTGCACCTCTTCTACGGCCATGTGAGGTGCCAAAAGGTCCGTTTCCCGGGTGCCTGGGGCGCCGCCCATGACCTCAACGGACGCCACAAAAGGCGCGTCTGCTGTCAGGACGGTGACCCCGGATTTCAGGTTATGGTCTTCTGCGTTGCCCACCCGAACTCCCGGCACATCTGTGATCAGGTTGCGCGGACCCGGACGGGCGCTTGCGTCATGGATGGCGGTCACGGCTTCACCCCGGCGCTAAATGCACCGGCCCCCGTCAACTTCTAAGGCAACACCGGTAATCATCGACGCTGCATCAGAGCATAAAAAGGTGGCCGCCGCACCCATGTCCTGGGGGGTGGAAAAACGACCAAGAGGGATTGTGGCCAAGAACTTTTCCCGCATCTCAGGCGTGTCAGCCCCCATGAAAGACGCCAATAAGGGGGTTTCACCTGCAACAGGGCACAGGGCGTTCACGCGAATGCCCGCTGGGGCCAATTCAACGGCCATGGTTTTTGTGGCAGAAATCATCCAGCCCTTGGTGGCATTATACCAGTTCAGCTCCGCGCGCGGAGAAATGCCCGCGGTCGAGGCGACATTCAGGATAACCCCAGCGCCTGCCGCCTTAAAACCCGGAACTAAGTGACGCGCGGTCAGGTAAACAGACTTGGCATTGACGGCAAAAACCCGGTCAAAATCGCTCTCTGACACGTCTTCAAGCGCCATACGCTGGTGGGTGATCCCTGCGTTATTGACGACAATATCCACGCCGCCCAGCATTTTCCGGGCGCTTTCCACCATGGCCGCCACAGAGGCGTCAACGGCCACGTCCACTCGGCACGCGGCGGCGCCGCGGCTTGCGGCGATATCGGCGGCACCGTCACCGTTGATGTCTGCCACAAGAACCCGGGCGCCAGCAGCTAAAAAGGCGTCCACAATGCCCAGGCCAAAACCGCTTGCCCCGCCGGTCACGATGGCCCGTTTGCCGTTGAGATCCATGATACCCTCCCGCTGCTTGCGGGAACGGTAGCGCCCAGGCTCACCCGGCGCAATGCGCAGGCGGTCGCCCAGACTTGCGCCGGCGCGTCTGGCCATCGCCTTGCGCTTTGATTATTTTGAAAGAGAAGCAAGAGGCAGGCCATGGTGCAAGGATTGCATGGTCAGCATGAGGGGGCGCCGGAGTAAACCAGAGCGCAAATCTCGGGTCGATTGCACCAGATCACCCGGCGGTTCGCGCGGCGCCGGTCCCGCTTCTTCTCTGGCTAAATAGTCAAATTCAGCGGTTCTGCGGGCGCGACGATGGCCGGTTGGGGCTACGCTATCCGCTTGAACCCTTGCGCCGGGCGGCGTAACTCGCATAGCACTCCAGCTCATCGAGGCGCCCCATGTTCCGACCGAGGCTTGCTGCCGTGCTCGGCCCGACCAACACCGGCAAGACGCATTATGCGCTCGACCGAATGCTGGGCTATCGCACCGGAGTTATCGGCCTACCGCTCAGACTCTTAGCGCGGGAGGTTTATGACCGACTTGTGGCCCTGCGTGGGCCATCAGTTGTGGCGCTGATCACCGGGGAAGAACGCATCGTGCCGCCGCGCGCCACCTATTGGGTTGCCACCGTGGAGGCCATGCCCCAGGGCCTAGGGGCCGATTTTGTGGCCATCGATGAAATCCAGCTTTGCGCCGATCCGGAGCGGGGCCACGTCTTCACAGACCGGCTTTTGCATGCACGAGGCACGTCCGAAACGCTCTTTTTAGGCTCCGACACCATGCGCGGACCAATTGCGCAGCTTGTTCCAGGGGTCGAGGTCATTCGTCGCGATCGGTTTTCCACCCTAAGCTACCGGGGACCGCGAAAGATCAGCCGCATGCCCGCGCGGTCTGCTATCGTTGGGTTTTCGGTCGACAACGTTTACGCCATCGCTGAACTGCTGCGCCGCCAAAAAGGAGGAGCGGCGGTGGTCATGGGCGCTCTTTCCCCGCGCACCCGCAACGCCCAAGTGGACATGTATCAGAACGGGGACGTGGATTACCTGGTTGCTACCGATGCCATCGGCATGGGGCTCAACCTAGATGTGGATCACGTGGCGTTTTCTGGGCTGTCGAAATTTGACGGGCGGCGCATGCGCGCGCTTGCGCCGAACGAACTGGCGCAGATTGCCGGGCGCGCCGGGCGGTACAAAAACGACGGTACCTTCGGGGTCACCGGGGAGGCACCGCCCCTCGAACCCGAGGTGGTGGACGCCATTGAAAATCACCGATTTACCCCGGTCAAACGCCTGCAATGGCGCAATTCGGACCTCGACTTCGGCACGCTTGAAAGGCTTCTGCGGTCGCTTGCCCAGGGCTCCGACACACAGATACTGACCCGCGCGCGGGAAGCCGACGATCACCGAACACTTCTTGCCCTGGGTGAGGTCGCGGACGTCCGCGCCCCGGCTACAGACCCCACCAGCGTGCGGCTGCTTTGGGATGTCTGCCAGATCCCCGATTTCCGTCAGGTCAGCGCCAACGAACACAACGCGATCGCGGAACGTATCTTTGCGTTCCTGCACGAACGGGGGGCGATCCCCAAAACCTGGCTTGCCGATCGCGTGGCCCGTATCGACAGGGCAGACGGGGACATCGACGCCCTATCCAAGCGGTTGGCGTATATCCGCACATGGACGTACGTCGCGCAACGCAAAGGATGGGTCGAGGACGAAGTGACTTGGCGCGAGGAAACCCGCGCTGTAGAAGACCGCCTGTCAGACGCGCTCCATACCGCGCTGACCCAAAGGTTTGTGGACAGGCGCACCAGCGTGCTTTTGCGTCGCCTGAAACAAAAGGAGACACTTGTGGCCGAAATGTCGGAAACCGGCGATATCACCGTCGAGGGGCAATTTGCTGGCCGCTTGCGCGGCTTTCGGTTTCAATTGGACCCGGCCGCATCGGGCGACGCGGCAAAGACGCTACGGTCGGCGGCACTTCAGGCCCTGGTGCCGCAATTCCGCGTCCTTGCGGACCGTTGCTACAATGCCCCAGACACCGAATTCGACATCACCGAACAGGGCGGCGTCATGTGGGGCGAACACGCGGTCGGCAAACTGATGCGTGGAAGCGACATTCTAAGCCCAAGGATCGAACCCTTCGTAGACACAGAAGCCGGAAACGAAGTCGCCGAGAAGGTGCGCCGCCGCCTTGGCCATTTTGTGGACCGGCGCATAGCTGCGGCGTTTGAAGCGCTCATTGCCCTGCGCGACGACACTGCTGTGACCGGCCTCGCGCGAGGTATGGCGTTTCGCCTAGCCGAAAACCTTGGCGTGATCCCCCGGTCGGTGGTGGCGGCAGACGTCAAGGCGCTTGACCAAGAAGCCCGCGGCCCACTGCGCCAGCACGGGGTGCGCTTTGGCCAGTTTACCATTTTTCAGCAGATGGCCCTGAAACCCGCGCCGACGCGCCTGCGGCTTTTGCTGTGGGCGCTTTGGGAGGGCATGGAAGAGTTTCCTGAGGCACCGCCGCCGGGTCTTGTGACCATACCTACGGACCGGGACGCGCCGCGGGGCTATTACGCACGGGCGGGCTACCGACCCGCGGGGGAACGGGCGGTTCGCATTGATATGCTAGAGCGCCTTGCCGATATGCTGCGCAAAGAAGACACCCGCGGCGGGTTCGAGGCGTCGCCGGATATGCTGTCGATCACTGGTATGACGCTGGACGGGTTTTCTGACCTTTTGCAGGGGCTAGGATATAGCGCAGAGCGTGGCGAACGGCCCAAGGTAAAAGGACCCGCCGAGATGCCTGCCAAAGGCGCCGCTGCGCCCACCGCGGCGGCAAACGCAAACCCGGCAAGCAACGGCGGCTCAGGGAACGCAGACCCAGTCAAAGAGGCGAGCGGCAAAGAAACAGATGTCCCGGCAGGTCGTGTGTCTGATGCAAACCCCGAAGAGGACGCCGCAGCAATCAAGACCTCGGCCGAACCCTCCGAAGACAAACCCGCAGCCATCGAAGCCAATGCCCCTGAGGCCGCTACCGGGGCGATGACCCCACCTGAAGACGACGGGCAAACCAGCGGCGGCACCGACAACGCTATCGCTTCTGCGCCGGCTCTAGAGACCGCTGTTGAAACCGCCGTTGAAACCGAAGTCTTCTATACATTCCGCTGGGCGCCGAAAAAGCGGCCCGCCGACCAAGGTCAAAAAGATCGACCCGCAAAAGGCCGCAAGGGCAAAAGCAAGCCGTCCCACAAGGGCGCGGCCAAGGCCGGCGGTCCGAACAAGGGTCCCCGCAAAGGCAGTGCTGGCCCCGCCAAAAAAGAAAAAACCATCGACCCGGATAACCCGTTTGCCGCCCTTGCAGCACTCAAGCGCACCTAGATGGCAGCCCCCAACCCCGGGATGGCGCCGCCGCGGATGCGGGTGGACAAATGGCTTTGGCAGGCACGGTTTTTCAAGACCCGCAGCTTAGCGGCTAAATGTGTCACTAGCGGTCATCTGCGGATCAACGGGCTACACGCGGCCAAGGCATCGGCCCTAGTAGGACAAGGCGATACACTGACCTTTC
>JBCCMR010000213.1:0-6247 GCA_039026255.1 Pseudomonadota bacterium | reverse complement strand
GCGGGCCGCAAATTCCATATGGACGCGGGGTTCGCGCGAATGTTCTGCACCTACCGGGGTCACGCAAATCCGTAAGGTATATCCGCCGACGGCAATCCCGCAAAACACCTGCGCTTTTCCTACCGATTGCCCCATCTTCCTGCGCGGTAGCACCTCGATCAGCCCAAGACACGTTGCAGTGTTGCACCGGTCCTTATCCAGCGAAGTTAGCGGTGAGCCTCATCTCGGGACCACCCTAGGTCGGACAAAACCCATGCCCCACAACGCAATCGTGTTCCACCAATCTGGCGACCCCGGCAGGATTCGAACCTGCAACCTGCCCCTTAGGAGGGGGCTGCTCTATCCAGTTGAGCCACGGGGCCTCTGGTTAGGTTGAGCCACAGGTGGGGGCGTTGTTCAAGGTCGATTTATGCTCGGACTGCTGCGGTTTGGGCAGACTTTAATGGCGTTAACGGGAACGGCAAGATTGTGGCGGGGGCGCGTGTTCAAACGTTAATTGGTTAGCGCATGGGGCCAGAGGCGCAACCGCCTTGGTGGCGGGCTGTTGGATTTCTTCCCTATAATTATCAAATTAAAACAACATAATAAGTAGATTTTCACTGCGGTGAACCCGTCGTGAATTGTACATATCTTGCACTTTATTGTTTCCTTATGAACGACGTCTCGCCCCAATTCTGCCACGACCGGCGTCCATAAGCGTGCGCAGCGAGAAGCCCACGGTGCGTTTTGCCGATGGGTCCTTATCAAAGGGGTTATGGATGGTTCTGCGTATGAACTTTTGGCGTGCATGGGCGCGTCGTACTTCCCGGGACGAGCGCGGCTCGATCCTTGTGTTTGTGATGATGGTTTTTTCCGCGATGTTCCTTGTGGGCGGCGCCGCTGTTGACCTGTCGCGCCATGAAAACCTGCGCTCAACGCTGCAGTACAACCTCGACCGGGCGGTTCTGGCGGCGGCATCGTTGAAGCAGTCTGAAACCCCGCAGGTGATTGTTGAAGACTACATGTCGAAGGTTATCACCATCGAGAACTTCACGGTGAACGTGGAAAACCAGGCCGTGTCGGTAAATTCTCGCTCGGTTGAGGCCACGGCCACTGCGATCCTAGACACCTGGTTTTTGTCCATGGCCGGGATCCACGACATGCCGATCCGCGTCCGCTCCGCTGCGGAAGAACGCATACCCGAGCTGGAAATTTCGCTTGTGCTTGACGTGTCTGGTTCCATGGCAGGTGCCAAGCTGACCAATCTGAAGACCGCAGCCAAGCAGTTTGTGACCACGATGCTGGCGAACGTTGACCCGGACAGCACGTCGATTTCTGTCGTGCCGTTCAACCACAACGTGGCGCCGTCGCTGGGCATCTATAACAACATGACGGTGGATGAAATTCACAAATACTCTGCTTGCCTGACTATCAGCGACGCTGATTTCTCAAACACCTTCATTGACCCCAACGTGTCCCAAAAGCAGACGATCTTTACGTCGTCGGCCGGCGGATGGCAGTCCTTGGACGGCGGGCGTAAAACCTGCTACAGCCAGGACTATTTTGAAATCCTGCCCTTCCAGCAGAACGAAACAGTGCTGCACACCAAGATAGACAGCCTGCAGGCGGACGGCTGGACGTCGGCCCATATGGGGATGAAGTGGGGCATGGCCCTTCTTGATCCAAAGTTCCAACCCATCGTGACACAGCTGATCACCGATCTGGAAGTGGATGCGGGTTTTGCCGGGCTGCCGGTGGCCTATACGGACCCGGATACGCTTAAGATCGTGGTGCTGATGGGGGATGGGGCCAATACCTGGGAATTCATCATGCCCGACGCTTACCGGGGATCGAATTCGGACCTTTTCGAAGTGACCTACCAGGTGCAGGAATTCCAGTACGCCTATCACAAGAATAAGGTTTGGAAGACGTCCACGAGCGAAAGCAAATGCGGCAAGAACAAATGGGTCTGCGTCTATGATACGGTGGATGAGACAGATTTCTACCTGCGCGATCCGGATAACAACGAGTATCTGGACATCGATGACGACAACTGGATTAGCCAAAACGCCTTTGACAATCTGCCAAGCACGCTGACCGGTTGGACAAACACGAAGCGTCTGAGCTGGGCGGAAGCCTGGGGCCAAATGCCCACGAACTGGTATGGAAACGAGACCGGCAACTGGGTGCCACACAATAACATGTGGGGCGGCACGTCCCGGTCAATGAGCGAGGCTGACGCGCTGATGACTGACGCCTGCACGGCGGCACGCAATACCGGTATCGTGACCTACACGATTGGCTACCAGACCAACTCAACCACGTCGTCAAAGTTGCGGGCCTGCGCCACAAACGCCAGTCTCTACTACGACGCCAACACTACCAATATCACGCAGGTATTTTCGTCAATTGCCGCGTCGATCCAGAAACTGAAACTGACCCAATAAAAGCCCGAACGGGCGGGCAGGGCGCCCCTGGGTGCCCGCCCCGAGCAGAGCGCAAAGCAAAGGACAGGCCAATGTTGAAACGACTACGCGTTAAGGGGCGGCGTTTTCGGCGAGACGAAGGCGGCTATTCTTCGGCCGAGTTTGTGGTTGTGCTGACCACGTTCATGACCGGCTTCGCCTGGGTCTTTGAAAGCGGGACAATCAATATCCGCCAGATGATGCTGGACCGGGCGGTGGACCTCGTGGTGCGGGACCTGCGCTTGTATAATAACCCGAACTACAGCCACGATTTCATGAAGGCTGAAATCTGCCGTTATGCCTATGTTTTCCAGAACTGCGACCAGCGCCTTTTCCTGGACCTGCAACCGGTTAACCTGGCCACGGGCTACACCAAGACCTATTCCTGCTATGACAAGGAAAACGACGTAAACCCGATAACCACTTGGAACCGGGGCGCCCGCCAAGAAATCGTCTATATGCGAGCCTGCATTATCGTTGACCCGATGATGCCCAACGGCGTGGCGCTTTTTCCCAATGTGCAGGCCACGGGCGTGCCCCTGGTGTCGGACACCGCCTTTATGAACGAGCCTGCGTGATGAGCTTTTTGCGTCGCCTTTTACCGCGCTTCCGCAGCGACCAATCGGGCGCCACGACGGTTGAATTTCTAATAGCGATGCCGCTTGTGGTTTTTTGGTTTGCCGGGTCTTACACGTTTTTCCAAGCCTATTCGGAATGGACGCGGTCGGTAAAAGCCACCTACACCGTTGCCGATATCCTGTCGCGCCAGGCCACAGTGGACGATGCGTTTATAGATCAGATGAACGTTCTTTTCGCGTCCATCATGGGTGAGAACACCAATGATGTGTATCTGCGGGTGTCCTCGATTGAGCAGACGGATAGCGGGCTGACAATCGACTGGTCCGTGGCCACAGGGCTTCATCACGAACTGAAGGTGGACGAGGAGATCCCCGACGAGATCATCCCCTCTCTGGTCGCTGGGCAGTACACCATCTTGGTTGAAAGCCACATGAACTACACCCCTTTCAAGATGACCGTGGGTGTGACCGGGACGGTGCTGACGAAGAAGGTCGCCGTAAGCCCACGGTTCCACACAAAGCTTGCCAACACCGACCACAACTGACCCGCACATCAGCTCCGGCGATCACGTCCGAAAAGGCGCAGCATAAGCGGTATGCTTTTCCGTCATGAGCATCGATTGCCCATGGCGGGGACGCCTGCTTTGCGGCACACTAATGCGGACTCATGCTGGGGTGTACGACGATGCGCTATTCCGCCTGGACCATCCTTAAAGAAGGGCTCACCGGGAACAAGGGTTGGCGACCGGCCTGGCGGGAACCCGACCCCAAAGACCACTACGACATCGTCATCGTCGGCGGTGGCGGCCACGGCTTGGCCACCGCATGGTACCTGGCCAGCCGCTTTGGCAAGACACGCGTAGCGGTGGTGGAAAAGGGGTGGCTTGGCTCCGGCAATATCGGGCGCAACACGACCATCGTGCGCTCAAACTATCTGCTCCCGGAAAACAACCCCTTCTATGAGCTGTCTCTGGGTCTTTGGGAAGGGCTCGAACAGGACCTCAACTACAACGCCATGATGTCTCAGCGCGGCATCCTGAACCTGGGCCATTCGGACGCCCAGCGGGACGCCTACGCGCGCCGGGGCAATGCCATGCTGATGTCGGGCGCCGACGCCCGGCTTTTGGACCGCGACGGCGTGCGAGACCTCTGCCCGTTTCTGAACTTCGACAGTGAACGCTTCCCGATCACCTGTGGCCTTTGGCAGCCCCGCGCCGGGACCGCGCGCCACGACGCGGTGGCCTGGGGATATGCCCGTGGGGCCGACAGCCGCGGGGTGGACATTATCCAAAACTGCGAAGTGACGGGCTTTGTCATCGACGGGGGCACCTGTACGGGGGTTGAAACCTCCCGCGGGACGATCCGCGCCGATAAGGTCGCGGTTTGTGTGGCAGGCAACTCCAGCCGGGTGATGGCCATGGCGGGGATGCGGCTCCCGATCGAGAGCCACGTGCTTCAGGCTTACGTGTCCGAAGGGCTCAAGCCCACGATCCCGGGGGTGGTGACTTTCGGGGCGGGGCACCTCTACATCAGCCAATCAGACAAGGGTGGGCTCGTCTTCGGGGGCGACATAGACAAGTACAACAGCTACGCCCAACGCGGCGGGCTCCCGGTGATAGAACACGTGGCCGAGGACATGATGGCCATCCTCCCCAACCTGTCGCGGGCCCGGCTTTTGCGCAAATGGGGGGGGATCATGGACATGTCCATGGACGGCAGCCCCTTCATCGACCGCACGGGGATCGACGGGCTCTATTTCAACGGCGGTTGGTGCTACGGCGGCTTCAAGGCCACCCCGGCGAGCGGCTTCTGCTACGCCCATCTTTTGGCCACAGAACGCCCGCACCCGACCGCGGCAGAGTTCCGGCTCGACCGGTTCCGGCGCGGGCGCATTATCGACGAAAAAGGGTCGGGCGCGCAGCCCAACCTGCACTAGGCACATCCCCGGAAAGATCGCCCTATGATCATCGACCACCCGCTTTTGGGCCCGCGCGACGCCTCTGAGTTCTACCACCTAGGCGATGCCTGCCTGATAGATCGCCCCGATCCGGCCGCCAACGATGCGCCCGAACAGTTCTACGACTACGTCTACGAACGCGACAATCCCGCCGGGGCCTACAGGGAGCTTTGGTACCATGAGCAGGGCGACCGGTCCTGGCTGGTGGTTACCCGTGACACCACCACCCACGAGATCACCAAAGTAGAGATGGCCCGCGACGTGGCCCGCACCCGGGGGCGCAGCAAATGACCTGGGATTTCCGACTGTCCGGTGGCCAGGTGTCGCTGTCGAAACCGCTCAGCTTTACCTGGAACGGCAAGCGTATGCGCGGGGTCGAAGGCGACACCCTGGCGTCGGCGCTTTTGGCCAACGGGGTGTGCCTGGTGGGCCGGTCGTTCAAATACCACCGCCCGCGGGGCATTTTTTCCGCCGGGTCCGAGGAGCCGAACGCCCTGGTCACGCTCAACGACGGCGCCCGGACGGAGCCCAACACCCGCGCCACGCAGGTGGAGCTGTTCGACGGGCTGGCCGCGCGCAGCCAAAACCACCGCGGGCCCCTGGAATACGACGTTCTGGCGGTCAATGACCTGCTTGCCCCGTTTCTGAGCGCGGGATTCTACTACAAGACATTCATGTGGCCCGCCGCCTTTTGGGAACGCATCTATGAGCCGGTGATCCGCGCGGCGGCCGGGCTCGGCGCGCTTTCTGGGGAGCCGGACAGCGACACCTACGATAAGGGTTATTTGCATTGCGATATCCTGGTGATCGGCGCGGGTCCCGCGGGGCTTGCCGCGGCGCTTTGCGCAGGGCGCGCGGGTGCGCAGGTGATCTTGGCCGATGACGACTTTCGCATGGGTGGGCGGCTCAACGCCGAAACCTTCGGGGTCGACGACCGGGAAGGCGCCGACTGGGCGGCGCGCACGGTGGCCGAGCTTGACGCCATGCCCAATGTGCGGGTGATGGGCCGCACCACTGTCTTCGGCGCCTACGACCACGGCATTTACGGCGCGTTGGAACGGCGCACGGACCACTTGGCCGACGCGGGCGGCAAGCCGCGCCAGGTTTACTGGACCGTCTATTCAAAGCGCGCGATCCTCTGTTCCGGCGCGACCGAGCGGTCGGTTGCCTTCGGCAATAACGATCGCCCGGGCATCATGCTTGCCGGGGCCGTTCGCGCCTATGCCAATCGATTTGCGGTGGCCGCTGGGCGGCAGGTAGCGGTGATG
>JBCCMR010000212.1:0-6301 GCA_039026255.1 Pseudomonadota bacterium | reverse complement strand
TTTGATTTGGCCAGCACGTTCGCAAAGCTGTGGATCTGCGCGATGGCGCTGTTGAAGCCGAAGCTTTCGATGTTCTGGGTCACGCTATGGATGGTCTTGTGCAGCGCCTGGCGCAGGGCTGCGTCCGCCGCGGTGGCGCCCTGGTCCTCCATCCTGGCGATGTTGTAGGCCATGGTCCAGATGCGGTTGATGAAGCGCCAGGCGGCGTCGGCACCCGCGGCGGTCCACTCCACGTCCCGGTCGGGCGGGCTGTCGGAGAGAACAAACCACCGGGCCACGTCGGCCCCGTACTGGTCGATGATGTCGTCGGGGTCGACCACGTTCTTTTTCGATTTCGACATCTTCGCCGAAGGGACGACCGTCACCTCAGCACCGGTGGCGCGCAGGAACGCTCCGCCGTCGCGCAGGTCCACATCGTCGGGGTAGTGATAGACGGCCCGGCCCGCGGCGTCGTTTGTCTGGTAGATGGCGTGGGTGACCATCCCCTGGGTGAAAAGCGCGTTGAACGGCTCTGCTGCGGTGTCTGGAAGGTGGCCGGTGGCGATCATCGCCCGCGCGAAGAACCGAGAATAGAGAAGGTGTAGGATCGCGTGTTCGATCCCGCCGATATACTGGTCCACGTTCATCCAATAGGCGGCGGCCTTGGCGTCGGTGGGGGTGTTGGCCCGGGGCGCGGTGAACCGGGCGTAGTACCAAGACGAATCGACGAAAGTGTCCATAGTGTCCGTTTCGCGTTTTGCGGGTGCGCCGCAGGCCGGGCACGGGGTGTCACACCAGTTCGGGTGCCGATCCAGCGGGTTTCCCGGGATCGAAAAGTCGATGGGTTTGCCATTGCCGTCGTCATAGGGCAGCGCGATGGGCAGGTTGGCTTTTTTCTCAGGCACCACGCCGCAGGTGTCGCAATGGACCACAGGGATCGGGCAACCCCAGTAGCGCTGGCGGCTCAGTCCCCAGTCGCGCAGACGAAACTGGGTCACGCCGGTGCCCCAGCCGTCTGCTTCGGCCCGAGCGATGGTGGCGTCTATGGCCTCTTGTCCAGTGGCGATGTCGAGCCCGGCGAAGTGGTTCACCCAGCGCACCGCCTGTTCTTTGGGTGGAACAAAGGCGGTATCGGCCGCCGGGGTGGGATCGTCGGTGGCAAAGAACGTATCGATCACCGGGAGGCCGTATTTGCGGCAGAAATCCAGGTCGCGCTGGTCATGGGCCGGGCAGGCGAAGATCGCCCCGGTGCCGTAGTCCATCAGGATGAAGTTGGCGATCCAGACCGGCAGGTGCCAGTCCGGGTCAAGCGGGTGCTGCACGAAAACCCCCGTGTCGAACCCCAGCTTTTCGCCGGTTTCAAGCGCCTCTTCCGTGGTGCCGCCCTGGCGACACTGGGCTATGAAATTAGCGGCGTCGGTGTTCTTGTCAGCAATGGCGCGCGCCAGGGGGTGGTCGGGCGATATACCCACAAACGACGCGCCCATCAGCGTGTCGGGGCGCGTGGTGTAAACCTCGATCGGCTCGCCGCCGTCCGTGCGCGCGAAAGCAAACCGCAAACCGCGGCTTTTGCCGATCCAGTTTTCCTGCATCAGGCGCACTTTGGCGGGCCAGTCGTCGAGCCCGTCGAGCGCGGTCAGCAGGTCTTCGGACATGTCTGATATCTTAAAGAACCACTGGGTCAGTTCCCGGCGTTCAACCTCGGCGCCGGAACGCCAGCCCTTGCCGTCGATCACTTGTTCGTTGGCCAGGACTGTCATATCCACCGGGTCCCAGTTCACGACCGCGTTTTTGCGGTAGACTAGCCCAGCTTCGAGGAAATCCAGGAAAAGCGCTTGCTGTTGGCCGTAGTATTCGGGATCGCAGGTGGCGAACTCTCTTGTCCAGTCGATGGACAGCCCGAGTGGCCGCATCTGGGCGCGCATGGCGTCGATGTTGTCGTAGGTCCAATCCTTAGGGTGCCCGCCGCTGGCCATGGCGGCGTTTTCCGCGGGCATTCCGAAAGCGTCCCAGCCCATGGGATGCAAGACATTGAAACCCTTGGAGAATTTGTAACGAGCCACCACGTCACCCATGGTGTAGTTGCGCACGTGGCCAATATGGATGCGTCCCGAAGGATAGGGAAACATCTCAAGAACGTAGTATTTTTCTCGGGTGGGATCGACGTCTGCTTGGAATACGCCGGCGGCTTCCCAGGCTGCCTGCCATTTGGGTTCGCTTTCTTTGGCGTTGTAACGCGACATGGGTGTTATCCTAACGCGGTTTTCGCGGTCCGGGCTGGCCCGGAACGCGGTCGCTCAGGCCCAAGATGCGTGGTTTATAGGTTGTTCTGACGGATGCGCAACTGACGGGCGCGGGTCAGAATGGCGTCTTCGATGCGCCGCTGGGTTTCGGCGCTGGCGGTGCCGCCGCGGGTCTGCACCGACACCTTTAGCGACCGCGCATCCAGCGCTGGGTCCTGTACTAGAACGGTCGCGCGATATTGACGCGAAGACCCTGGCGCGCGACCCCAACCAAAGACCAAAACTCCGGTGAAGGGGTCCGCCGACTCGACCGGTAGGAATGCGCCCAGCGTTTCCAGTGATGCATTCCAGAGGAACCTGTTCACGCGGACGTTTGTGTTTTGATCCGGCGATAGGAAAAGATCGAAAAGCGACTCGCCTTCGCCGGATTCGCCTAGGACCCGAGCCCGTGTTCCGCCCAGCGGGTTTTCGGCGGCGGCGGTGCGCTGGGCGGCGCCCCCATCTGTGCGGTTAAGTATTCCGCCACTGCCCCGCAAGCTGCCTGCTGAGTTGAACCCACCGCAGGACGCCAAAGCCACACAAAGGCTTGCAAAATAGAAGTTTTTCAGAAGTTTGGTGCGCGCCATCCGCCCCGGCCCCCGTGCCCTTTTGCAATCGTGTAGCGGTTGACCCAGCGCGCCACAAGACCTTTTGCCCGAGGCGCTTTGTAGCCTGTGTGGCATCATTGCACCATGACTTCGCCTTAAAATTGACGCCTCTCCACATGCGCTTGTGTTTTTGGGGGCCAAAGCCGAAAAGTCGGCACACTCTGTTCGGTAACCTCGGATAGAGGTGCACCTTTTAACCTAACGAGGGAAAAACCATGAAAAAGGTTCTCTTCGCGACCACCGCGCTCGTTGCATCCGCTGGCATGGCCGCCGCGGACGTCAACCTGTCGGGTTCGGGTCGTTTCGGGATCGTGTATAACGAAGCGCTCAACGGCGTGGGTCAGTCCGAGACCAAGATCGAAAAGCGGATGACCATCAACATCGACGGTTCTGGCACCACCGACGGCGGCCTGGAATTCGGCGGTCGTATCCGTCTGCGTTCGGACGAAAACGACGGCGCCGGCACCGAGATCGGCAACGACGCTAACGTGTTCTTGGGCAACGACTCCTTCCGGATCACCGTGGGTAACACCGACGGCGCCATGCTGAACCGCGTCGGCTACTACCAGGGTACGGTCGGCTTGACCGGTCTGCAGTGGGCCAACGTGTCGTTCAACATTGGTAACCAGACCTTCTACCTGAACACCTACGCCTCCCAGGGCCAGGTTTCCCAAGGCGTGGTGCGTTTGGACTTCAACGTAGGCGGCTTCGGCATCTCGCTGTCGACCGACTCGACCGGTGACAACCTGTCGAACGGCTCGGAAGACGCCATCGCTGTGTCGTACAACTTCGGCGACTGGACCGTCGCTGCCGGTTACGCCAAGAACTCCAACAACTCGGCTGTGGCCGCCAACGAGCGTGACGCGTTCTCGCTTTCGGCTGTCGGCTCCATCGGCGACTTCGGCGTGGGCGTCGGCTACACGGACCTGGAAAACGTGGGTAACAAAGTCACGCTGTCCGGTTCGTACAACTTTGGCGACACCACCATCACGGCCTTCGTGGCACGCGTGAGCATGGACGTGGCCGGCACCTTCGGCTTCGCCGCTGGTGACGACTCGGAGATGGAATACGGCATCGGCTTCACCTACTCGCTGGGTGGTGCGGTTCTCGCCGGCGGTATCTCTGAAAACTACACCGGCAACACCATGGCTGACCTCGGTGTCCGCTTCTCGTTCTAAGCTTCGCGCCTAGACCGAAGAGAGAATTGAGCAGGGTTTCGGCCCTGCTCTTTTCGTTTGAGGGCTTGCCTTGCACCGGGTCCGCCGTCACATCTGCCCTATGGGGCTTTCCGATATAACATCCCGCATTGCTGCTGTCGAAACCCGCGCCGGGCGCGCGCCGGGTTCCACCCAGCTCATTGCCGTATCCAAAGTACAGCCAAACCAACGGGTTGCCGCCGTTCTGGAAGAAGGCCACCGGGTCTTCGGCGAAAACCGAGTGCAAGAGGCGCAAAGCAAGTGGCCCGGTTTCCGCGACCGATTTGGCGCAGTGGACCTGCATCTGATTGGGCCGCTCCAATCCAACAAGGTGAAACCGGCGGTGGCGCTTTTCGATGCGATCCACACCATCGACCGCGAAAAGCTGGCCCGCCGCGTTGCATCAGAAATCCAGGCCCAGGGGCGCAGCCCCCGCCTTTTTATTCAGGTCAACACTGGGGAAGAGCCGCAAAAGGCAGGCGTGCTACCTGCGGATACGGACGCTTTTGTGGCAACCTGCCGGGCCATGGATTTGGATATCGCGGGGCTGATGGTTATTCCCCCGGTGGAAGAAGAGCCCAGCCTTCACTTCGCACTTTTGGCCAAAATCGCGTCCCGCAATGGGCTTACCGGGCTATCCATGGGGATGAGCGGGGACTTTGAGGCCGCGGTGGAGCTTGGCGCTACGCATGTGCGTGTCGGCAGTGCCATCTTCGGCGCCCGCACCCCAGGCGCCTAGCGGTCGTTGCGCGGCGACCCCTCCTTCACGAGGCGATCAATGTCAAAGAGCCCGGCGCGAAGGCGAACGCCCGTGTCGAGCTTACCCAGAACCACGGTGGTCTGCTGCCCGCTCTGATCGGTCACGATCCACTGGCGCAGCTCGGTTGGGCTATCGGTGAACTTTAGCCGCACGCTGCCGTATTCCGGGTTATCTGGGTCCTGGGCCAGGATGCTGGTTGCCGTGCCGTCGAATTCGTGCCCCATCAGCATTCCTGCTCGGGATAGGTTTACCCGGTCTTGCAGAATAATGCTTAGCGGCGTCTGGTGTAGGGGATACTGCTGCGGGCCCTGATTGCTTTTCTGGTCAAAGATCGCCAGGCGTCCCTGCCCGGCCAGCACCAACGCACCGTCGTGGTATTCGAACCGCATCCGCCCGGGCCGTGCCAGGAAGAACGTCCCCTTTGACAACGTACCGTCGCTATTGATCTGTGTGAAAGCGCCTTGCGCTGTCTTTAGACTGTTGAGATAGCTGCTGAGATCGCTCAGCGGTATTTTCGCCGCCGCCGGTTGGGCGGTGACCGTAAGGCTCAGGGCTGCAGTGCCTGCAAGGAAAGTGCGCCGTTCCATTCTACAGATATAAGACTGCTTGCCACGGTCTGAAACCCGCGACGCGACACTTGCCTGTGAACTGCCCCTTGATCGGCGTAAGGCCGCCACAGGATTAGACCGGCTCTCCCCGCATGAGTCGCGGTAAATCTCCGTTCAGCCCCGCCGCCTGGCGCATCATGCCCCGCCGCACCGCAGGGACAGCATTTGCCGCCCCAAGGGCCAGGTCCCGCCCGACCCGCATGAGCGGGTTGTCGTTGGAAAAGACCCGGTTGATGGTGTCGGTTGCCACGGCCAGGGCGGCCGTATCGAAGCGCCGCCAGGTCTGGTAGGTCGTAAGCGCTGCGGGTGTGCCAAAATCCTGGCCCCGCCGTGCGGTGTCCGCCACCACCTGGGCCAGGGCCGCCACGTCCCGTAGGCCCAGGTTCAGACCCTGTCCGGCAAGCGGGTGGATCCCGTGGGCCGCGTCCCCCACTAGCGCCACCCGGTCGGCCACAAACCTTTCGGTCAGCGACAGCCCCAGGGGGTAGAGGTGCCGCGACCCCTCCAGGCGGATGTCACCCAGGAACGTGCCAAATACTGGGCGAAGGGCCTCCAGGTAGTGGGCGTCGTCCATGGCGTGGACGGCTTCGGCCCGGGGGCGGCGCTCGGTCCACACTATGGAGCACCGGTTGCCGGGTAAAGGGAGTATCGCGAGCGGTCCGGACGGCAAAAAAAGCTGGTGCGCGCAGCCGCCATGGGGTCTTTCGTGAGCCACTGCACAGACAAGTGACGCCTGGTCATAGTCCCAGCCCATCCGCTTGATCCCCGCCCGTGACGCGGTTCGGCTGCCGTGCCCGTCGGCGCCGATAAGAAGCTGCGCGTCGACCGTTTCCCCGGTGCTCAGCGTGACAGCAATTCCGCCCGCGCG
>JBCCMR010000211.1:0-6381 GCA_039026255.1 Pseudomonadota bacterium | reverse complement strand
CTGCTATACAGTCTACGCCCAAGCAGGCGCCTACGCGGACACCGGAACGCTTACGATTTATTCGGGCACCAGTGGCGAGGATGTGGCGAGCCTGAGCGAGCTCTGCATCGACGAGATCCGGCGCAGCGCCGAGGACATGACCGTGGCCGAGGTCGCCCGGGCCCGGGCGCAGATGAAAGCCGGGATGCTCATGGGACTAGAAAGCCCGTCCGCCCGTTGCGAGCGCCTGGCGCGGATGGTGCATATCTGGGGTCGCGTGCCCTCACTCGAAGAGGTGGTGACAAAGATCAATGCGGTGGACCGGGATGCCGTGGCGGCTTACGCCGCTGAGTTGCGAAGCAAAACGCCGTCTCTGGCGCTATACGGCCCAGTCGACACCGCGCCCCCCGTGGATGACCTGGCCGGCCGCTTGGCCGCCTAACTCCCGGGCGTCCGGGTTGGCCTGGGTCGGGCTTGGGCAACAGTAAAAGAACTGGAAGCCGCTGGCCGGTCGGATGCGCGACAATCAAGGTGGGACTTACGCCGAAGCTGGTAGCCTTTACACCAAAATGCGCTATGCCGCATGTTCCCTGGTATATCAAAGCACCGACTGCCTGGACGCTGTCTCAGCGCTGCCTTCGCCCGCCAAACTGCAACTTGTTGACGCCCCAAAGGCAGCAAAAGACGCTGCGGTAGCTCGCCTGCATCCCTAAGCCGCTGCTGCAACAGCGCGCCCCTTCTTCTTCGTCCAAATACTGAAAATCCCGATCCGCGCTGCAATCGCGGTGGCTCGGACCTGATCGCGCGCCCCGCATCTTTCCCATTGACGAAGCTTCCCCCCGGCGCGCGCGGGTTTGGCTTGCCCTCCTCGCCTGCCCGGTTAAGGAGCATTCGGGGCCGCAGGCCAGGTCCATCGCCTGTCCGTGCGCACCCAAAGACTAACCAAAGGAAAATACATGACCCAAACGCAAAACGTGGTCCTTGCTGAAAGTCTGGGCACAGGCCAAGGCAAATCCCGCCTGGCCGTTGACACGGCTTTTGTCCTTGCCGGGGTGGCGCTCCTGACGCTCTGCGCAAAGGTGCAGTTCTGGCTGCCTGGCTCTCCGGTTCCGGCCACCCTCGGCACCTTCGGCGTCCTGATTGTCGGCGCCGGCTACGGCGCGCGGCTCGGCGTGGTGACACTAGTTGCCTACCTTATGCTCGGCGCCGCGGGAGCGGCGGTTTTTGCCGGGGAAAAGGCGGGGCTGGCCTATCTGACCGGTGGCACTGGCGGCTACCTTCTGGGCTATGTGCTTGCCGCGGGCGCCGTGGGCGCGCTGGCGCGCAGGGGTTGGGATCGCTCGATTGTCTGGATGGCGCTTGCGCTGATCCTGGGAAATGCGCTGATTTACGTGCCTGGGCTTCTGTGGCTCCGCGGATTTGCCGACAGTTGGGCCCAGACGCTGGCCTGGGGTATCACCCCCTATCTTTTGGGCGATGCGCTCAAACTGGCGCTGGCGGCGTTGCTTTTGCCCAGCCTTTGGCGACTGCGCGCGACGTTTTCGCGCTAGCTTGCCTGCCGCTTGGCAGACCTCAGCCGATCCGCTATCAGCGGATCGGTAATGGGGAGTGAGCGCTGGATGTTTCAAAACACCTATCCCGACAGGGACGAAATCGCGCGGCTCTCAGCCCGCATGTTCCTGGAAATCGGCGCGGTAAACTTCCGGGCGGACACGCCCTACACTTTTGCCAGCGGGCTTGCATCGCCGGTCTACATCGATTGCCGCAAGCTGATATCCTACCCGCGCATCCGCGCGGCGCTGATGGATTTTGCCGTGGCCACGCTTTACCGCGATGTGGGCTGGGAAAGTTTTGACGCCGTGGCGGGCGGGGAAACCGCGGGCATCCCATTCGCCGCCTGGATCGCCGAACGCACGGGGCTGCCTATGCAATACGTGCGCAAAAAGCCCAAGGGCTACGGCCGCGACGCCCAGATCGAAGGCGATATCCGCGAAGGCCAACGGGTGCTTTTGGTTGAGGACTTGACCACGGACGGCGGATCGAAGCTCAATTTCGCGCGCGCTCTGCGCACGGCAGGGGCTGACTGTGCCCATACGCTCGTGGTTTTTTACTACGACATCTTCAAAGGCGCGCCTGCGCACCTGGCCAACCACGGCTTGACGCTCCACTATCTGGTGACATGGTGGGATATCTTGGCTGAGGCCCGAAGCACGGGCCGGTTCGACACCGCCAGTTTGGACGCCGTCGAAGCCTTCTTAAACGATCCGCTACCCTGGTCCGCGGCCCAAGGCGGTGTTGACCATTTGCCCGCGGCAGACACCGGATGATCGCAACCCGGTTTTCGGGAGCCGTCGCAACCTGGGGCGTGCGATGATCCCCGTGCGTGGCTACGACGGGCGCCGGGTTGCGGTGCTTGGGCTCGGCCGGTCCGGCCTTGCCGCGGCGCGAGCGCTGCGTGCGGGTGGTGCCACGCCTGTCTGCTGGGACGATCAGCCCCCGGCCCGGGATCGGGCCGAGGCAGAGGGGTTCAAGCTCATTGATCTGCGGCAGGCAGACCAATGGGACGGGATAGAATGCCTGGTCTGTTCGCCCGGCATCCCCCACCTTTACCCTGCGCCACACCCCGTCGTCGAAGCTGCCTGGGCCGCGGGCGCAGTGGTCGACAACGATATCGGTCTCTTCTTCCGGTCCTACGGCACACCCGAATGGGACCGCTTTGACGTGCTCCCCCGGGTGGTTTGCGTCACCGGTTCAAACGGCAAATCGACCACCACGGCGCTGATCACTCATATCCTCGACTGTGCGGGACGCAACGTTCAGATGGGGGGCAATATCGGGCGCGGGGTGCTTGATCTGGACCCGGCGACGGACGGGCAGATCACCGTTTTGGAACTGTCGAGCTACCAAACAGACTTGGCGCGCGCCCTGGCCCCCGACATCGCTGTATTCCTAAATCTGTCCGCCGATCACCTGGACCGCCACGGTGGCATGGGCGGCTATTTTGCCGCCAAAGCCCGGCTTTTTACCGCCGGTGGCCCGGACCGCGCAATCATCGGCACCGATGAAATCGAAGGGCGCTTTCTGGCCACGCGCTTGCGCGAAACGGCACCCGGGGGCGAGCCAGTGATCACCCTTACCCGGCACAAGCCCCGCAGCGCGGGCTGGACTGTGGCCGTGCGCAAGGGTTTCTTGGCCGAATGGCGCAGTGGGCGCCAGGTGGCTAGCGTCGACCTACGCGCCATGGTGGGCTTGCCCGGGGCGCACAACCACCAGAATGCCGCCGCTGCCTGGGCGGTGTGCCGGTCTATCGGACTTTCCCCGCGCGAAATTGAGGCGGCGCTGCCGTCCTTCAGTGGACTGCGCCACCGGTGCCAGCGCGTAGCCCGGGTGGCGGGCGTGGATTACGTCAACGACTCGAAAGCCACCAACGCGGATGCAGCGGCTCAGGCCCTAAGTGCCTTTGCCCGGATCCGTTGGATCGCCGGCGGCGAGGCAAAAGACGGCGGGATCGCGTCGCTTTCCCGCCATTTTGATCGGGTTGCTAAGGCCTATCTGATCGGAGCCAGTGCACAGGAGTTTGCTGCCCAACTGGGGGTCGTGCCCCACACGGTGGCGGGCACGCTTGACGCAGCGCTCGCCCAGGCGGCATCTGAAGCGGAGCCGGGTGATACGGTGCTCCTTGCTCCCGCCGCCGCAAGCTTTGATCAGTTCGCCAACTTTGAGACCCGTGGCGAAGCTTTCGAAACACTTGTGCGCGCCCTAGGGGACAGGTGGTAGACGCTTAAGTTCAGATGTTTCTTGCAGGCTTGCCCCGGATTTCATCAGGCGTGGTTTTGAAGTGAACGATGGGCCGGGTGTGCTTTCCGCCCCGGGTTGGGTTCAGGATAAAGTCGTAGGCAGAGCTGGATGTCCTTTGGGGCGGCTTATCGCTAGCGCCAAGCCCGAGCCAGTGCCGTCGAAGGGGCCTTTGCGTCAGCGCATGTCTAGGCTTCGCAGGGTGTCCCCCTCGCAAACGACACTAGGCGGCGCGCCGCATTGCCCGGGTCCGACCCCGTCTTCGCCCACCAAAACGCGCATCGCGCCTGGGTCGCGGCCTGTCCGCTTCGTGCTTGCCAAGCTACGCCCCGGGGCGCAAACCTGTCGCTATGGATGGACCTTCGCCCCTGGCGCGCGCGGGACTGGTGCTGGCGCTTTGGGGGGCTGGGCTGGCGGCGGCGGCGCAATTTGCCAAGATATCGGTGGTTATGGCTCAGCTTCAGGCAACCTACCCGGACGCCGGGCTCTGGTCTGGGTTTGTGCTTTCGGTCATATCGGCGTTTGGCGTGCTTTTTGGTGTCGTGGGCGGCACCGTTGTGGCCCGCCTTGGCACGCGGCGGGTGCTGATCTGGTCGCTTGCGCTTGGCGCTACGATGAGCGGGGCGCAGTCATTCCTTCCGCCACTGTGGCTTATGCTTGTGCTGCGCACCATAGAAGGCGTCAGCCACCTGGGCATTGTCATTGCCGCACCAACGTTGATTGCCGCCTTGGTGCCTGGGCGAGGGCAGGGGGCGGCGATGACGCTTTGGGGCAGCTTCTTTGGGGTTTCTTATGCGCTTACCGCTTGGGTCGGGGTGCCGCTCGTGGGGGCATTGGGCCTGCCGTCGATCTTTTTAGTCCATGGGGCACTTATGCTGGCCTTCGGGGTGCTTTTGTGGCGGGTGCTGCCTGCTGTGGGTACCGCACCGGCGCCGGTGCCGGGGGGCGCTCTGGCGGCGCAACTGAGCATCTACCGGTCCCCCTACCTGGGCGCTCCAGCCCTCGGCTGGCTTTTTTATACGCTCACCTTCGTGGCGATCCTAAGTCTTTTGCCACCCTTTGTGGCGCAACCGGATCGCGCGTGGCTTTTGACGGTGTTGCCGCTGGCAGGGATTGGCGTGTCGTTGACTTTGGGCGTTTTGCTTTTGGCGGTGCTCCCGGCCGCGGGTGTGGTGGTTGCGGGGTTTGCGCTTTCGGCCTTGGCGGTGGGGGCGCTTGGCCTAAGCGGGTCGGAGCCCTGGCTATGGGTCGTGCTCTTTGGCGCCCTGGGGCTTGTGCAGGGAGCAAGTTTTGCCGCCGTCCCGCAACTGACCGCCACAGGCGACGGACGCGCTCTTGCTAACGGAGCCATGGCGCAGATGGGAAACCTTGGCAACCTGTCTGGCACGCCAATCTTGATGGCGATCATCGCATCGGCCGGGTTTGAGGGCATGATTTTTGCCGCGCTTGTGGTTTACGCAGCCGGTGGGGCAGTGCACCTGGCGCTGGCCGCCCGGCGCGGGTCTCTGTGAGGGCGGCAAACGCTGGGCACCGGCTGCACCCGATTGCCGCAGAAACGGCAACAGAGGACGGTTTGCCCGGCTCTGTAAAAAGGCGCGCCTGATCGCAAAGGCGTGGCGCGCCCTTAGCTTACTCACCCGCGGGCAGCACCTCGTAGCGCAAACCCTTCGCGGTGCGGTTTTGGAACCCGATCCAGTGGGTGTGGTCGTCTTTCTGGGTGCCGTCTTCGTTCACCGACCAGACACCGTCATTGGCGTTCGGTACAAGATCAAGATAGGCCTCTTTTTCGCTGTCGCCCTTAAGGTAGATATCCAGCCAGGCCGTGGAAAAATGCTGTGCGATATTGTTCATCCGCTCCGTGTTCCAAACCGCATCTGCGTAATGATCATAGGGGGCAAAGCCGAGCGTTTCGTCGACCTCGCGCCCTTCTTGCGGCGCCGGGAAGGGTGCCGCGGCGTTGTGGTTGGCGTTGTCAAAGGTCAAAAGCGCCCGTTCGATGCCCGTCGCGCCCTGCCAGATGGATCGGATGCCCGGCTCATAGCCTGACACGTCATCCACAGACCCCGCCATAAAGAGCGCTGGAATTTTCATGCCTTTGAGCGTCTCCGCGTCCCAAAATCCAAACGTGAGGCCCCAGGGCGCAATCGCAATGACGGTTTTGATTCGCGGGTCGGGCAGGGCATTGTGCGTTTCAGACCCCGACAGGTGAATACCCAGCGTCCCGTGCGGCCCGCCCCAAGGGTAGTCCACCGCCTGCTGGGTAACCCCGCCGCCGGCGGTGATGACAGCCCCGTAGCCGCCCATAGAATAACCGATAATCGCCGCCTGATCGGCATTCACCAGCCCCGAGAGGAACCCTTCGTCGGCTGCGCTTGCCTTAGCCATCTCGTTAAGCACAAAGCCCGTATCCAAAGACCGGTTTACCAGGGTCGACCCAAAGGCCGCCTGCGTCCGGTAGGTGCTGTCTGTGTGATCAATAGACGCCACGACATAGCCCTTTGAGGCCAGGTTTTCCGCCAGGTGGGACATCAGCCAGCGGTTGCCCGGGTAGCCGTGGCTGATCATCACCAGCGGGTAGGCGGCACCGCTGGCCGGCGCCGCATCGCG
>JBCCMR010000210.1:0-6386 GCA_039026255.1 Pseudomonadota bacterium | reverse complement strand
GGCGCAGGCATAAGCCGCAGGTTGGCGGCGGCCCCGGAATGCAGCCCTTTTCCTGTCAGTTCGATGGCGCTGTCGAGTGTGCGTTGCATCGTATTGCCCCTTGCCCCGTTAACCGGCTGGCCCTTTTGTCATTCGGCTTTTGCCGCTTGCTATGATGACGAGCACAACCCGCCAACGCGGCCACCGTGTTTGTCATCGGGCTTGGAAAAACCATCCCCAAGGCGCGGTGTGCCTTATATGTAAGAAGTGGGTACAATTCGCCGAAGATGTTAACAACTCACGCTTTGTGACGCTTTGTGACGGGGCTGGAACTAAACGGGGCGCGCCCATGGCACGCCCCGCGTCAAGTGCTCTACTAGACTGTCGTCAATTAGCTTGGCGCCGTAAAAACGCTGGTATTTCAACGCGTTCTTGTTCGGGATCAGTGCCGTCGATGGCTTGATCTAAACCCTGCGGATGTCCGCTCACCGGCGGGGCAGCGCGGGGCGCAGGGGTTTCTGACGCTGCGTCGCTTTGGCCAGTCATCCGCGAAATCAAGCTGTTGAGCCGGAAGCCTTTAGGCTTTTCGGAGGTCTTTTCCGCAAAGAAGGTGGGCGCCTGCGGGGCCTTTGGCTTTTGAGCCACAGCGGCTTCGAGCCGCTGCATAGTCTCAGGGGTGGGCATGCCTGCTTGCGGCGCTTGGGGTGCCACGTAGGTTTCGCGCTGGTCAAAGAAGGTCTCTTCCGCCTCAACGCTCGCGGGCTCTGTGTGCGGCTGGTAGGCCGGGACGGGCAAGCCGTCTTCGGTCACCTGTTCGGCTGCGGCGACTGCGGGCTCTGCCACAGGCATGTCCGCAAAGAGACTTGGCTCTTCCACCGGCTGGGGCGACGGCTCCTCTGCCACCGCTTCAACGGGGGCGGCTGCTTCAACGACTGGCGCCGGGACAGGCACAGAGGCAGGTTCCGCCACTGGGGCGGGTGCAGGCGTGGGCGCTGCTGCGGCGGCTTCCTCTTTCATCGGGAGGGGCGCCTTAAGGCTGCGGCGCGGGACGGGGATTTCGCCCGTGCCTTCGGCGGCATCGATGCCCGTAGCCACGACCGATACCCGCATCATCCCGTCGAGACCCGGATCCATCGTGGAGCCAACGATAATGTTGGCGTCGGGGTCCACTTCCTCGCGAATGCGGTTGGCCGCCTCGTCAAGCTCAAAGAGCGTCAGGTCGTTGCCACCGGTGATGTTGATCAAGACACCCTTGGCGCCGCGCAAGCTGATTTCGTCCAAAAGCGGATTGGCGATGGCCTTTTCGGCGGCCTGCGTGGCGCGGTCTTCGCCCTCCGCCTCGCCGGTACCCATCATGGCCTTGCCCATCTCGTCCATGACGGACCGGATGTCGGCGAAGTCAAGGTTGATGATCCCCGGGCGCACCATAAGGTCGGTGACCCCTTTCACACCCTGATACAACACATCATCGGCCAGGCTGAACGCCTGGGTGAAAGTCGTCTGCTCGTTGGCGATGCGGAACAAGTTCTGGTTGGGAATGATGATCAGCGTGTCGACGACCTTTTGCAGCGCCTCCACACCTTCTTCGGCCTGGCGCATGCGCCGCCCGCCTTCAAACTGGAAGGGCTTAGTGACAACCCCCACGGTCAGGATGCCCAATTCACGGGCCGCTTGGGCCACAATCGGCGCGCCGCCTGTCCCAGTCCCGCCGCCCATTCCCGCGGTGATAAAGCACATATGGCTGCCCACCAGGTGGTCGACGATGGCTTCAATGCTCTCCTCAGCGGCGGCGGCGCCCACAGCGGGGCGGGCGCCTGCGCCCAAGCCCTCGGTGATTTTTTCGCCGAGTTGCAGTTTAGTCGCCGACTTAGAGCCGGCAAGCGCCTGGGCGTCGGTGTTGGCCACAACGAAGTCCACGCCTTCGAGCTGTTTGTCGATCATGTTGTTGACCGCGTTGCCACCCGCACCGCCGATCCCGAACACCGTGATACGCGGCTTCAGGTCCACCATTTCTGGCATCCGCAAATTTAGAGTCATGTCTAGTCCGCCTGTTTTCCTGTCGCCGCGTTTTCGCGGTCGCCTCTGCTCGTTGTCATACCCTAAACGACCCATACCCGCACGTCACGCAAATTGTTGACAATCCCAACATATGTTGCGTTTCGCGGCGGCCAGCCGCCCAGATCAAGGATACTCCCGTTACCAATTATCCCGAAACCACTGCATCGCCCGACGCAGGGGCTGCCGCGCGCCGCCAGCCACGGGCAGGTTAAAGTCCCAACATTCGTCCTGCGGGTGGGCGGCATTCAGCGCGAGCCCCACGCTCGCCGCGAAGGCTGGGCCTGTGGCCGCCTGCGGTAGACCCTGGATGCGCAGGGGCCGCCCCAGGCGCACCTGCTGGCCTAAAATGCGGCTGGCCAACCCCTCGAGCCCGGGGATCTGGCTGCCCCCACCGGTAAGCACAATCCGCTGCCCTGGCAGATGGTTAAATCCGGCGCCGTCGAGCCGCGCGCGCACCTCTTCGAGGATCTCCTCGACCCGCGGACGCATCACCCCGATCAGGTCGCTGCGGCTGATCTTGCGGCGGTCGCGGTCAAAGTCGCCGGTTTCACCGCCGATTTCGATCATGTCGCGGTCGTCCATGCCAGTGGCCATGACGCCCCCGTGGAAAGTTTTGATGCGCTCTGCCACCGCGGCGCTGACCTGAAGGCCCTGGCTGATATCGCTGGTGACAAGGTCGCCGCCCATGCGCACGCTGTCGGCGAAGATCATATGTTTCTTGAGAAAAATCGACACAGTTGTGGCCCCGCCACCCAGGTCGATGCAGGCGCCGCCGAGTTCCTGTTCGTCTTCGACAAGCGCGCTGATCCCCGACACGTAGGCCGAGGACGCAAAGCCCGCGAGTTCCAAATCGCAGCGCTTGATGCACTTCAAAAGATGTTCGACCGCGTGGGTGTCGATGGTCAAAAGGTGCATGTCCACCGACAGCCGGTTGCCGATCTGACCGCGCGGGTCCGACAGCCCCGTCCGGTGATCGAGCGCAAAGTTCACCGGCATCGCGTGGACGACCTGGCGCCCAAAGCCCGTGTCAGGCACATCGCATTCAGCCAGGACGCGTCCTATATCGTATTCCATGACCGAGCCGTTTTCGAGCGCTACATCCCCTGAAACTCCATAAGATCGCGGCTCCGCCCCGCTTAGGCAGGCGATCACATGGTCGACCCGCGTGCCCGCCATCTTCTGGGCGGCCTGCACCGCTGTGCGGATGGCCCGTTCGGTTTCTTCGATGGTGGAAACCTCGCCGAAGCGCACGCCGCGCGACCGGGTGGTGGCCACGCCGATGACCCGAAACGCATTGTGGTTGGCCATTGCGCTGACGCCTTCCTGGGCGTTCATCTGCACGGAACTGTCGAAGGCCAGGATCATACAAGCGATCTTGGCGCTGCCCACGTCCAGGATGGCGACAACTCCGCGTTGCAGGGCCGCGCGGCGGCGGGCGCGCATGGCCCGTTGGGTTTCGTATAGCTGCGTCATGGGCTTAGCCCTCCTCCTCTTCATCGGCGATTGCCCGAAGTCGGTGCAGCTCCTCGACGGCTGCCCGGCTCAGGCGCAACACGGGTCTGCGCCCGTCTCTTAAATCCACGACCGTGACGTCGCGGCCCAGCACGTCGCGGGCGCTATGCAACGCCACGACCCGTTCAAGGGCAGTAACCGGCGCCTCGACTGGCAGTTTGATGACCTGCTCGCGGTCTAAAACTAAATCCCAGCGGCGCTGGCCCATCCGACGCAGGGCGCGGATACGTCCGCGCAGGGGCCCTGCGGCGGCAATAAGCGAGAGCGCCTCGGGGGCGGCGGCCTGGGCGCTTGTGCCCATGATCAGCGGCAAATGGTGGAACCCGTCGCGCACAGCGACCACGCCCGCCCGGGCGCCGGTGGCGTCGACCAGCTCCAGGTGATCGGCACCGCGCCAGATCAACACCGGCAAGCGTTCCTGGATGCGCACCTCAAGGACCGACCCCCGCAGGGCCACATCGGCCCGCGCGACAGCGTCAACCCGTTCGATATCCGCCTTCAAGGCTGCCAGATCAAGGCGCAGTGAGGACTGCGGAAAGGTCAGCGGCACCGCCTCGCGGACCTCTTGGGCAAGCGCCTCGGACCCACCTTTGATCTGCATCAGTTCGACCGCAAATTCCGGGCGATTTTCCACCATAGAGCGGGCATTGGCTACGCTCATGGCCAGTTGCGCCTGGGTTTCAGCCTTTGAAAAATGCCCCACAGCCATCATGGCCACCAGGGCCACGGGCACGCCCGTGCGGATCAGAGACCGGTAAAGCGGGGTCAGCCAGATGCGTTCCCAGCGGTACTGCATCCGGCTGGGCGAGTATTCGCGGCTGCCGGGCTCTACCGCAGACATGAGGCGTCCTCCACCATCCAGGACACGAACTCCCCGAAGGAGAGCCCGATCAGCGCCGCCTGTTCAGGGGCAAGCGAGGTGGGCGTCATGCCCGGCTGGGTGTTGGTTTCCAACACATGGAGCCCAGCGACCCCGTGGCGGTCGTCCCAGCGAAAATCAGTGCGCGTGACCCCCCGGCAGCCCAGCGCCCGATGCGCGCGGAGCGCAAGGTCAAGGCAAGCGTCGGTGATGGCTTGCGGCACATCGGCGGGCACCTGGTGGCGCGATCCACCGGGGGCGTATTTGGCGTCGTAATCGTACCAGCCGTCGGTGATGATGTCGGTAACGCCGAGGGCCTGGTCACCCATGACGGTGGTAGTCAGTTCACGCCCAGAGATGAATGCTTCGACCATGACCGTGTCGGGCATATCAGGCGACAGCTTTGCCGGGCCGTTAGCGCCTTCGGCCACGATGTAGACACCGACCGAAGACCCCTCATTGTAGGGTTTGACCACATAGGGTGGTTCCATGGGGTGGGCGGCCCGAACGTCTTCACGCGGTAAAAGGCGGCTTTCAGCTACGGGAATGCCCGCCGCGCGAAACTGCGCCTTCGACCGTTCTTTGTCCATGGCGAGCGCCGAGGCAAAAACGCCAGAATGGGTATACGGGAGGCGCAGCCATTCCAGGAGCCCCTGCACGCAGCCGTCTTCCCCCCAACGGCCATGGAGCGCATTGAAGACGGCATCAGGACGCGCGGCGCGCAGGTCATCCGCGAGCGTTTCGCCCGCGTCAATCTCGGTCACATCGTACCCGCTAGCGCGCAGCGCCCGGGCGACCTCCTGCCCCGACACAAGCGATACGTCACGCTCGGCCGAGGGTCCGCCTTTGAGCACTGTCACGCGGTGGAATGCCCTGCTCGACATTGTCCGCCTCGTCTCTACCCCGCGGCCTTTTCGACTCTTAGGGGTCTGTTATTCCGCGGGCTTGCCGACCCGCATGATTTCCCATGCTAGGTCAATGCCCTGCCCCTCAAAAACCTTTTTTCGAACAAGTTCGCCCAAATTCTCTAAATCTGCGGCAGATGCGCCACCCTTGTTGATGAGAAAATTGGGGTGCATTTCACTCATTTGCGCGCCGCCCAGGGTCGCGCCACGCAGACCCTCCCGGTCGATGACGGCCCAGGCCTTCATTTCATGAGTGTCGTCGGCGCGCCCGGTGCTGGAATAACCCGCCGGGTTGCGGAAGGTGGACCCGCAAGAGCGTTCGGTCACCGGTTGGGTGGCGGCCCGTTTGTCAAGCGCGTCTTGCATCCGTTGGGAGAGCACCTCCGGGTCACCCACGGGGGCCCGAAAATGCGCGGCGGTGACGATGAAGCCCTCCGGGAGGGCGGACTGGCGGTAGGCAAAGCCCAGACCCGCGGCGGCGATAGTGCGGCGCACACCCTGGCGGGTGACGCCCTCGACCGCTTCGACCACATCGGCGGTGTAGCGCCCATAGCACCCGGCATTCATCTTGATCGCCCCGCCGATGGCGCCAGGGATCGTGCGCAGGAAGGTCAGGTCGATGCCCTGGGCCGCCGCGGCGATGGCCACACGCGCATCAAGCGATGCGGCTCCGGCGCGCACGCGCCCACTGCCCAGGAATTCAATAGCGTTAAAGCCGCGGGCAAGGCGGACCACCACCCCGTCAATCCCCCCATCCCGGATGATCATGTTTGAGCAGACACCGATGGGCAGGACTGGCACGCCTGGGTCGAGTGTAGCTAAAAAGTCGCAAAGATCGCCTTCATCGGCAGGCTGAAACAGCACCTCCGCCGGGCCTCCCACGCCAAGCCAGGAGAGCCCGTCCAGCGGCCGGGCCGCTGTGAGCCGCCCGCGCACGGGCGGAAGCGTGTCTATGAGACCGGTCATAGGCGTCCCATAGCGCGCCCTGCCAGTGGCAACAACCGGCGGCGCAACCAGGTGGCTGGAGTTGCGCGCACTGGCTAAGGCGGCGCGCGGTGGTACGGGTGGATTTG
>JBCCMR010000209.1:0-6390 GCA_039026255.1 Pseudomonadota bacterium | reverse complement strand
GCCTCGGCCACAGCGGCGTGCAGGTCGGGCGCAGTGTTTAGGCCCAGTTCTTCGGCCATGGCCTCCGCCCGGGATGGGGTGCGGTTCCACACCAGAAAGTGCAGGTCCCCAAATAGCGCCCGATAGGCTGCCACCAGATTGCGCCCCACGGTGCCAGCCCCCAGGATCAGCACCGTGGCGATGTCCTTGCGCGCCAACAACTGGGCGCCTAAGGCGCTGTCGCCGGCGGTTTTCCATTTGGTCACAAGGTGAAAGTCGATCACCGCCTCAAGGCGCCCGTCTGCGTCGTCAAAGACCATCACCCCGCCGTGGATCATCGGCAGTCCGCGGCCCGGGTTGCCGGGGATGACGGTGGCCGATTTGACCGCTACGCCCAGCCCGTCAATCCAGGCGGCGCGGGACAAAAGCGTGTCGTCGCCCCGGTAGGCAAAGCCGTCCGCGATCGAGCCTGGCGCAAGGCGGTGCCCATCGCGCAGGGCGCCGCAGACGCCGTCCCAGGTTAGGCGGCTGTCCATGTCGTCGAAGCTGATGAAGGGGATATCGGTCACTGGGCCTCCGCCTGGGTCAGAAGCCCCGCATCCACCAGGCATTCGGCCCAGCCCGCCGGACCGTCAAAGAGATGCGCGCGCCAGCCCCGGGCAGAGGCAGCGGCGATATTGTCGGCCCGGTCGTCGGTAAAAAACAGGTCCGACCCGGCCAGGCCGCAGTCTTCTTCCAGCATCTGGTAGATTTTCGGTTCCGGTTTGATGACACCCATGTGCCCCGAAATATAGCGTCGGTCGAACTCCGACAGGAAGTCGTGGCGCGTTTCTGCCAGCGCAAAGGTGTCGATCCCAAAATTGGTCAGCGTAAAGACTGGCACGCCGCGGGCCCTTAGCGCCCGCAAAAGTCGCACCGAGCGGTCGATCACCGGCCCAGCCATATCGAGCCACCGGTCATGCCAAAGCATGATGTCGTCGCAGTAGTCCGGGTGCGCGTTGGCCAGCGCGCGCACCGTTTCGGCCCAGGGGGCGCCGCGGTCCACGGCGTCGTTCATGGCGTGCAGATCAACGTCGGCAAAAAGCGCCTGGCGCCGGTCGGCGCCTATTACGCTGTCGTAGAAGCGTTCCGGCTGCCACCCGATCAGCACGTTGCCGATGTCAAAGACAACCGCGCGCACCATCTCAGGCCGCCCCCGCGCGGCGCAGTTCGCGATCAAGCATGTCGAGGAACCGCGACCGGTCTGCACGGCTGAAAGTCCGCCCGCCGCCGCCAGCGCCCAGGGGATTAGCGGCGCGCATGTCGGTCATCAGATCGCGCATGGCAAGCGCTTCTTTCACGTTATGGGCTGCTAAGGTGCTGCCGTCGGGTTTCAGCACCCGGGCTCCGGCGTCCACGCAGCGCGCCGCCAGAGGGATGTCGGCTGTCACCACCACGTCACCCGCCCCGCATCGATCCGCGATCCATTTATCGGCGGCGTCGGCGCCTGCGTCGACGAACACGTCAGTGACCAGCGGGTGCTGACTAGGACGGATACCGCCGTTCGACACGATGGCCACGGGGGTGCCGTGCCGTTCGGCCACGCGCAGCACCTCGATGCGGACCGGGCAGGCGTCGGCGTCCACGTAGATCACCGGGCCCCCAGGGCGCGGGCGTGGAATGCCACGTGATCGGCCATGAAGCTCGCCACAAAAAAGTAGCTGTGGTCATAGCCCGGCTGCATGCGCAGGGTGTGGGGCTGACGCCGGGCGGCCATGGCCTCGGCCAGGGTCTCGGGGCGCAGGAGGTCCAGAAACTGATCCGACGCCCCCTGGTCGATCAGCACGTGGTCTTTCCAGCCCAACTCGCGCATCATCAGGGTCGCATCGTGGCGCGCCCAGGCGGTTTCGTCCGCGCCTAGGTAGCCGCCCAACTGCTTTTGCCCCCAGGGGCTGCCTGCCGGGTGAGCGATGGGAGCAAAGGCGCTGACCGACCGGTACCGGTCTGGGATTGCCATAGCCATCGTCAGCGCCCCGTGCCCGCCCATGGAATGCCCGGTGATCCCCTGGGCGTCTGGCTGCACCGGCAGTTCCGCGGCAATGAGCGCTGGCAGCTCTTCGGTGACGTAATCCCACATTCGGTAGTGCGGGGCCCATGGGTCCTGGGTGGCGTTGACGTAAAAACCCGCCCCCTGGCCCATGTCAAAGCCCGCGTCGTCGGCCACGCCGTCCCCCCGGGGCGAGGTATCAGGAAACACCACCGCCATCCCGTGGGCCGCCGCATGGGCCTGGGCGCCCGCCTTTGTCATGGCGTTTTCGTGGGTGCAGGTAAGTCCCGACAGGTAATAGAGCACGGGCACCGGGCCCTGGGCCGCCTGCGGCGGCAAGTAGACGGCAAAGGTCATATCGCAGGCGCAGACCTCGGAGGCGTGGGTATAGACGCCCTGCAACCCGCCGAAACACCGGTTTTCAGATACTGTCTTCATGGTGCGGGTCCCGGGCTGATGCATTTCCCAAGCGGTAGCCCGAAAAGACCCGGCCCGCAATCGCACCTGCCGCCGGGCGCGGCCCGGGTGTCGCCTGTACGCCGCCTAGCGCCCGATGCTGATGTAGGTGAGCCCCGCCTCCGCCGCCTCCGCGGGGTCGTAGATGTTGCGCAGGTCGGCCATCTTGGGCTCGCGCATGATGCGCACCACTTTGGCCAGATCGAGCGCGCGAAACTCGTTCCACTCCGTCAGGATGACAACCGCGCTGGCGTTGCGGATGGCCTTATAGACGTCCTCTTGCCAGTTTACCCCTGGGAGAAGCGCCTCCCCCTCCTTGCGGCCTTGGGGGTCGACCACATGCACGTTGGCCCCGGCCCCCACAAGCGACGGCACAATGGTCAGCGCCGGGCTGTCGCGCATGTCGTCCGTCAGCGGCTTGAACGTCACGCCCAGAATGGCGATCTTTTTGCCATTCACGCTGTCGCCACACAGTTCCATCACCTTGTCGATCATGCGCCGCTTCACCGTTTCGTTCACGGTGATGACCTTTTCGACGATGGACATGGGCGACGCGGCCTCCTGCCCGATGCGGGCGAGCGCTTTGGTGTCTTTCGGGAAACAGGATCCGCCATAGCCTGGACCCGCGTGGAGAAACTTCGACCCGATGCGGTTGTCCATACCCATCCCCTTCGACACCGCTTTGACATCCGCGCCGACCTTTTCGCACAGGGCGGCTATTTCATTGATGAAGGTGATCTTCGTGGCCAGGAAGGCGTTGGCGGCGTATTTGATCATCTCGGCACTTTCGAGCCCGGTGTAGACGATGGGCGCCTCCCGTAGGGCGAGGGGACGGTAGACCCGCGCCATGACCTTCTGGGCGGCCTCGCTTTCGACGCCGACGACCACTCGATCCGGACGCATGAAGTCTTCGATAGCGGCCCCTTCGCGCAGGAATTCGGGGTTTGAGGCCACATCGAATTTCGCGTTCGGGTTTTCCTGGGCCAGAATGCGGCCGATTTCGCGGTTGGTGCCCACAGGCACGGTCGATTTGCAGACCACCACCGTATAGTTGGTGATCGCCCGAGCAATTTCGCGTGCCGCAGCGTAGACATAGCTGAGGTCCGCGTGCCCGTCGCCGCGCCGGGTGGGCGTGCCCACCCCGATAAAGACTGCGTCAGCCCCGGCCACCGCGGTGGCCAAGTCTGTGGTAAAGGTCAACCGCCCGGCTTCGACGTTTTTGGCCATCAGATCATCGAGACCGGGTTCAAAGATCGGCACCTCGCCCGCTTCAAGCCGGGCGATCTTGGCCGCGTCCACGTCCACGCAGACCACGTCATGGCCGAAATCCGAAAAACACACCCCGGACACAAGCCCCACATATCCGGTGCCGATCATCGTCAGTTTCATGGCAAGTGTGCCCTTCCTGCTTTCCGCCGCCCTTTGTCCCAGTTTTTCTTGGGTGCCTGTTCGGGGCGCGGCGTGTCTGCCGTTTTGACCACCTCTAGCGGCAAATGCTAACCAAATCATGGCGAATGTGCGCCTTTCGGGCGCCTAATACCCCCGGGCGACAGGCCTGTTGCGCCCCTGCCATCCCGGGCCATCCTCGGTGGTGGCGCCCGCCCCCGTTGTCCTTGCCCCGTTGTTCTTGTCCTAGGGCTGGGCTAGGCAACAGGGACGCGGGTCAGGCAGGACAAAGGCAGATGCGCAAGGTTCTTATCACCGGCAGCGCCGGGTTCATCGGCTATCACCTGGCCGCCGAGATGCTGGCCCAGGGGTGGCAGGTTTTGGGCGTGGATTGCCTGACAGACTACTACGACACGCGCCTGAAAGCCCGCCGCCACAGCCACCTTTTGCAGTCGGATGCCTTTCGCGCGTCGGAGGCCGATATTCGGGACTATGACGCCCTCGCACCGGTGGCGCGTGATTTTGGCCCCGACGTGATCGTTCACTTGGCTGCCCAGGCGGGGGTGCGATACTCAATCGAAAACCCGCGAACGTACGTGGAAACCAACGTCACAGGCACGTTCAACGTGATGGAATGTGCCCGTGAAGGCGGGGTAGAACATTTGCTGATGGCGTCCACCTCGTCAGTTTACGGGGCCAACACCGAAATGCCTTTCGCCGAAGGGCAAAAGGCTGACACGCAAATGACGCTTTATGCGGCCACCAAGAAGGCCAATGAAAACATGGGCCACTGCTACGCGCATCTGTGGCATATGCCGACGACTATGTTCCGGTTCTTTACTGTCTATGGCCCTTGGGGGCGGCCCGATATGGCGCTTTTCAAGTTTGTGGACGCGGGGCTCAACGGTCGGCCGATCGACGTTTACAATCATGGCCGAATGGAGCGTGACTTTACCTATGTGACCGACCTGGTGCGCGCCATCCGGCTTTTGGTGGATGCCCCGCCGCCCCAGGTAGACGACCGCGCCGGGTCAGAGGTGCCGGGCGACACGCTTTCGCCCGCGGCGCCCTTTCGGGTGGTCAATATCGGCAACTCTGACAAGGTGCCGCTTTTGACATTTATCGACGAGATTGAGCGCGCTCTGGGCCAACAGCTTGAACGCAATATGATGGACATGCAGCCGGGCGACGTGCCCGCCACCTGGGCCGATTGTGATCTTTTGCGGGCGCTTGTGGGCTACGCACCCGAAACATCCGTGCGCGATGGGGTGCGGGCCTTCGTTGACTGGTACCGGGACTACTACGGCGCATGACGCGTATCGCAATCATCGGCCTGGGCTACGTGGGTCTGCCGCTTGCTGTGGAATTTGCCCGCCACTTCCCGGTGACCGGGTTTGACTTGTCGGCGGCGCGGGTGGCGGATTTGCTGGCCGGGCGCGACCGCACACAAGAGGTACCCGACACAGACCTCGCGCAGACCACGGCCCGCTTTACCACCGATCCCGCCGCCATCGCTGGGGCGAACACCTACATCGTGACCGTGCCAACCCCTGTGGATGGGCAAAACCGCCCCGACATGTCGGCCCTTCGCCATGCCAGCGAAACGGTCGCGGCGGTGCTGTCGCCCGGGGATACGGTGATCTACGAATCAACAGTCTACCCCGGCGCCACAGAAGAAGTCTGTGTGCCGGTGCTCGAAAACTCGGGGCTCGTTTACAATCGCGACTTCACGGTGGGTTATAGTCCTGAGCGCATCAACCCCGGCGACGCAACCCATCGGCTGCCCGATATCGTGAAGGTCACGGCCGGTTCCACCGTCGAAGCCGCTGCGCGCATCGACGCTCTTTACCGGCGCATTATCCCCGCGGGTACGCATCGCGCGCCGTCTATCGCCGTGGCCGAAGCGGCGAAGGTGATCGAAAATACCCAGCGGGACCTGAATATCGCGCTGGTGAACGAACTGGCCCTGATATTCGAACGACTAGGTCTGGACACCGGGGATGTGTTAGCCGCCGCGGGGACAAAATGGAATTTCTTGCCCTTCCGCCCTGGGCTTGTGGGCGGACATTGCATCGGGGTCGACCCTTACTATTTGACTCACAAAGCCCAGGCCGTGGGCTACAATCCCGAAGTGATCCTTGCTGGACGCCGCATTAACGACACAATGCCGGCGGCGGTGGCGACCCGGCTGGTGAAGTCGATGATCGCCAAGGGTACAGGCATCGACGGCGCCCGGGTGCTGGTTCTGGGCCTGACATTCAAGGAAAACTGCCCAGATACGCGAAATACCAAAGTGGTCGCGCTCATCGAAGAACTGCGTGCGTTTGGTTTGACGGTGGATGTCCATGACCCGTGGGTGGACCCACAGTTGGCGCAGGCGGCGTACGGGTTTTCATTGGTCCAATCCCCCGAAGTTGGCGCCTATGCGGCTACAGTACTTGCGGTGGCGCACCGGGATTTCGGGTCCGAGGTGACCCGCTACACCCGCCCCGGCGGCGTGACCTTCGACCTGCGCGGCCATCTCCCCAGGGATGCGGTGGATC
>JBCCMR010000208.1:0-6411 GCA_039026255.1 Pseudomonadota bacterium | reverse complement strand
CCGGAACTGGCGCTTGAGGTGGAAAACAACGGCTACGCCGATATCCTCGCCGAGGTGGCCTAATGCCCCAGCGTATCCAAGCCAAATACGACACCGCCGAAGAACTGCTCAAGGCCGTTCCCACGGGGGAAGGGGCCTGGGCGACCGACGCGCGTGCCGCTGCAGCGGCGCGGCTTCGCGCCATGGGCGCGCCCCACCGGCGCGACGAGTACTGGCGCTACACCAACCCCAACAAGCTTGTATCCCCTGGGGCGCAGGCGGCGCTTTTTGGCGGCGCCGACGATGGCGCCCCCCCGTTCGAAGGTATCGACCGGGTGCAGCTTGTCTTTGTGGACGGTGTCTTTGATCCAGCGCAGTCTGACGATCCGGCCATAGCTGGCGCCGAGGTTGAGCCCTTGGGCGACGCGCTCAAGGCCGATATCCATTGGGCTGCAAAGCTTTACGGTCAATTGGAAACCCGCGGCCAGAGCCCCGTGGAACGGCCCCTGGCGGCGCTCAACAGCGCAACGGCCACCCAGGGTTTTGTCATCAGTGTCTCAGGCAAAGCCGAAAAGCCCGTGCATTTCCGCTACCTGCAAAGTTCCGAGACGTCGGATGCCACCGTGCACCATGTGGTGCGCCTGGCCCCCGGAGCGGCGTTTACCCTGCTTGAAAACGGGCCCGCTGCAGCGCGGTTTAATTCCGTCCTCGAAGTTGACGTGCCCGATAATGCGGCCTTCCACCACGTGCGCGCGCAGGGGCGCACCCACGAGCGGCACGCGGCCACGGCCATGTTTGCGCGCCTAGGTCAGGAAAGCACCTTCAAATCCTTTACGCTGACCGTGAACGGCGCGCTGACACGCAACGAATGTGTGATCGAACTCACCGGCGACGATGCCCATGCCACGGTGGCAGGCGCCTGCGCGGGCGACGGTGCCTTCCACCACGACGACACGGTCTTTGTGACCCACGACGCGTTTAACTGCGAAAGTCGTCAGGTGTTCAAAAAGGTTCTGCGCAACGGGGCCACGGGGGTTTTTCAGGGCAAGATCCTTGTCAAAGAGGACGCTCAAAAAACCGACGGCTATCAGATCAGCCAGGGGCTGCTGCTTGACGACGATTCGAACTTCCTCGCCAAGCCCGAATTGGAGATCTACGCCGACGACGTGGCCTGTTCGCACGGTTCCACGGTGGGCGCGATCGACGAGACGGCGCTCTTTTACCTGACGTCGCGCGGGGTTCCCCGGCGTCAGGCCCAGGACATGCGGACGCTCGCCTTCCTGGCCGAAGCCGTCGACGAAATCGACGATGAGGTGCTCGCTGAAGAAATGACAAACCGCCTAGGCAACTGGCTTGCCCGGCGCAGCGGCTAGGTCGCGGCGGTAAGGGGCGCAAGAGGCAGCCATGAGCATTGTCAACGACATGACCCGGGCCTGGGTGGCCCCGCGCGAGGTGATGCGCCGCCAGATGGCCATCGCCACCGAGCCGCGCAATCTAATGCTCACCATGCTGGCCTGCCTGCTGGCCTATGTGGCGCGCCTGCCCGAGATTGCCGCCATCGCCGTCATCGAAGGCGACGACGCGGCCACTCGCCAGGCCCGGTTCGGGGCACTTTTTGTCAGCCAGGTGCTGATGGGGCCGCTTGTGCTCTACCTTTTTGCCGGGATTGCCCAGTTGGCTTGGCGGGCGTTCGGGGGGCAGGGGCTTTACCGGGACGCGCGTCTGGCCATCGCCTGGGCGGCGGTGGTGGCCTCGCCACTGGTGCTAATTGGCGGCGCTTTCAAAGTATTTGCGCCAAATTTGGTCTACACGGTTGCGATTGGGCTCACCGGCGTGGTGTTCCTGTGGCAATGGGTCGTGTGCCTAGGCGAAGCGCAACGCGCCCCCGCCGGGGAGACGGTCCAGCAAAGCTAAAAAATGCGTTGTAAAACAACCAAAAGAGCAGAGCACCGAGGCCCATGACAGAACTTTCCGCAGACTTGGAATCCCCCGATCTGGCGCAATCCAAGTCGTCCGCGCCTGCGTCCGAATTCCAAGGGGCGCGCGGCACCTATCAGCTGAGCCGGTCCGGCCTGGGCCAACGCTGGGTGGACGCGATCACCGACATGCGCGCGTCTACTGCGCGGCTTTTGCGGGAAAAACCGGGCGAGGGGCGGCTGCTCTTTTACGTGCTTGTGTCCGACATGGTTTTCTTCATCAGTTGGACGCTGAAGACGCTGGTGGCGCCCGCATCCGTGGCGGGCTCGATGCTGTCCCCCGATGCTATCCCGCTCCTGATGATCGCGGCGCTCATGCTGCGCACGGGTGCTATGTACGCGCTTTCCGGCCTGATCTGGGGCGCAAGCCGCATAGCCGGGGGCACGGGCACCTGGGCTGAAACCCGCGCGGGCACTTTCTGGGGCGCGTTTGTGTCGGCGCCCTTTGGGCTTTTGGCGGCGGTTCTGGCGGCGAGTATCGGGCTTTGGGAGCCGAATTTCCCGGCGCTGGCCAATCCATACCTGCAGCTTCCCGTTTACTGGCTGGGCCTTATCCCCTTCGTGTACTACATCTCAGCAGGCATCGCGCAGGCGCAGGGGTTCCGCATGACGGCCCCCACCTTTATGGCGATGTCCGCGGTGGCAATCGGGCTCACCGTGGTGACGCTGCTTTATGGGATCAAGGACGTCATCGGAAGATCACATCTCTGGGTGAGTTTTTACCTCTTGCGGTGCGCGCCTTCACCCAGCCCAAGGCCGCCATGCGCCGTGTGCTCGACACGCCCGTGGCGTCCCAGCATGTGCTGACCTTCTTTGCGCTTGGCGTCGTGCTCAACCTCGCAGTAGCGACCCTGGCGCAACTTTTGGTGCCGCCCCAACCGGATGCTGAAACGCTCCAACTGGGGCTTGTAGCGGCGGTTATTTTTGTGTCGGTCCAGATCCTGGGCGTGGCAGCCACCCTCTTTTTTATGGGCCAGATGTTTGAAGGCTACGGGTCTTGGGAAGACTGCTTTAAAGCAGCCATCTTCTTTAACTTCGCTATGCTGGTGGCGCAGCTTGGGTTTGTGGCCACGGGGATGATGCTACCTTCGGACGCCATGGGTTTCCCCCTGGTGGTCGTGATGGTCATATCAGTGGTGCTGGGTGTCGGCTTCACTATGGAAGTGCATGGGTTTACTTCTCCGGTATTGGTCTTTCTGGGACTGCTCGTCGCAGGGCTGATCCTCGCCACTGTGCTACTTCTCTTCATAGCGATCTTGGGCATTGAGATGCCTGCTTCTCCTACCAACTAGCCGCGCAAGGGCCCGTTTGGAGCCACCCGCCCGGGACCTTGCCAAGCCACTGAAAGCCAAAGACATCTGCGATGTATGACGTCGAAAAAATCCGCGCTGATTTCCCGATCCTAAGCCGAGAAGTGAACGGTAAACCGCTGGTTTACTTGGATAACGGGGCCAGCGCACAAAAGCCTCACGTGGTTATCGACGCGGTGAAACAGGCGTATTCCGAGGAATATGCCAACGTCCACCGCGGCCTGCATTATTTGTCGAACTTGGCGACCGAAAAGTATGAAGCCGTACGTGGCACGCTTGCTAGGTTTCTGGGCGCAACCCACGAGGACGAGATTATCTTCACCTCCGGCACGACCGAGGCGATCAATCTGATTGCCTATGGCTGGGCCGCCCCGCGGTTTGAGCCCGGCGACGAGGTTGTTCTTTCGATTATGGAACACCACGCCAATATCGTGCCGTGGCACTTCTTGCGGGAACGGCAGGGGGCGGTGCTGCGCTGGGTGGACACCGATGTGGTGGGCGATCTCGACCCCCAAGTGGTGATCGATGCGATCACCCCGCGCACAAAGCTTGTGGCGCTGACGCATATGTCGAATGTCCTAGGCACGGTGGTGGACATTAAAACCATCGTCGCCGCCGCCCACGAAAAGGGCGTGCCGGTGCTGGTGGACGGCAGCCAGGCGGCGGTGCACATGCCCGTCGACGTCAGCGACTTGGGGTGCGATTTCTACGCAGTGACAGGTCACAAGCTTTACGGGCCTTCGGGGTCGGGTGCGGTCTACATCAGTCGCGCGCGCCAGGCTGAAATGCGCCCTTTCATGGGCGGCGGCGACATGATCCGTACCGTGGGCCGCGACGCGGTGACCTATAACGATCCGCCCCACAAGTTTGAGCCTGGCACCCCAGGAATTGTCCAGCAGATCGGCCTGGGCGTAGCAGTGGACTATATGACGGGCGTGGGCATGCCCCAGATCGCCGCTCATGAAGACGATCTGCGCGCCTACGCTGAGACCCGCTTTGCCGGGCTTAACTGGCTCAATATCCAGGGCAAAAGCGCCACTAAAGGGGCGATTTTTTCGTTCACCCTCGACGGTGCGGCCCATGCCCACGATATCTCGACCGTGGTGGACCAACGCGGCATAGCCGTGCGCGCTGGGCACCACTGCGCGCAGCCGCTAATGGAGCACCTTGGCGTCAGCGCGACCTGCCGGGCATCCTTTGGCATGTATAACACCCGCGCCGAAGTCGACACGTTGGTCGATGCCCTGGAACTGTGCCACGAGCTTTTCGCGTAGGGCGGGCTAAGAAGCTTCTGACGGAAGCGTCCCTTGACATAGAAGCTCCTTGAGGAAGCTTCCTTGCTTAACGCGGTCTCTAACGTTACCGGTGGCCTATGGCACGGCGACCAACGCTAAAAGACATCTCTGAACTGGCCGGGGTCAGCGAAATGACCGCTAGCCGTGTTCTGCGCGGCAAAGGAGAGGCGTCAGAGGCCACGCGCCTGCGCGTGGAAGAGGCCGCCAAAGCCGTGGGCTACGTGCCCAACCGCATCGCCGGTTCGCTGTCGTCGCGCTCGGTCAACCTTGTAGGCGTGGTAGTGCCGTCGATCAGCAGTTTTGTCTTTGCCGAGGTGTTGACCGGCATCTCTGCGGGGCTCAAGGCCACGGACATCAAGCCCGTTTTCGGGGTCTCGGATTATGACCTGGCCACCGAAGAGGCGGTGATCCGAGAAATGCTGAGCTGGCAGCCCAAGGGGCTTGTGGTGGCCGGACTCGAACACACCGACACCGCCCGCGCGATGATGAAAAACGCCGGTATCCCCGTGGTTGAGATCATGGACACTGACGGCGACCCGGTGGATCTTTGCGTGGGCATCAGCCACCGCCGCGCCGGTTACGCCACCGGGCGCGCGATCCTCGACCGCGGCTATCGCCGGCTCGGCTTTATCGGCACAAAATTCCCCGCCGATCACCGGGCCTCGAAGCGGTTCGAAGGGTTCAAGGCCGCGCTCGCCGAAGGCGGCGCCACGATCGCCGATGCGGAGCATTACCCCGGCGGCTCCACCCTGCGTCTGGGTCGCGACCTGACCGAAAAGCTCCTGGCCCGCACGCCCGATATCGACGTGATCTACTACTCTTCGGACACGATGTCTTGCGGCGGGCTGATCCATGCCACAATGGCAGGCATTTCGGTGCCGGGGTCGCTGGCGTTGGCCGGGTTTAATGGGCTCGATCTACGGCACGGGATGCCGATGCTCACCGCTACCATGAACGCCTACAGGTTTGAAATCGGCAAACGCGCGGCAGACCTGATCCTCGAACACCACGACCCAAACTACCGCCCCGTGCGCCAGGTAATTGAACTGAAGCCAGAGTTTGAACCGGGCGATACCCTTTAGCCCGATGTTAAAAACCGGTGCCTGAACTGCAAAATGCTTGCGCGCACGGCTGCCTTCCCTAACGTCATAAAGAGGAATGCACCCGGAGGGAGGGAAATCAAATGTTGCCTGAAGCCGATCTGGCCGACCTGAAAAAGGTCCAGGCCGCCCTGAAGACCGAAATTATCAAGGCCAAATCCAAAATCGTGCCTTGGCGGTTTTATTTCGACCATGATTTCGGCACCGACGGCAAAAAGGACCTCATTGTGGTGGGCAAAACCCCGCCTGCGACGCTCAAGGCCCTGAAAAGTGGGACCGGTAAAGTACGCGCGGAAGGGGAGTGTCGGCTTATTGGCGATGAACTGCGGCTCAAAGACGACAGCGGCGCCCTAGACGGACCTAAGCTGACCAAGTTGAAAAAGGCGCTCAAGGAATACAAAATCAAGGTCATACCCACCGTGGTGGAAGACTTTGAAGGTGGGGCCGGGGCGGCAGAGCACGCTAGGGTTTTGGCGGAAAGCAAACGCAAACTGGTGCTTTTTTCGAACCGGGTGGCCGTCATCGGCAACAAAGGCGGCGAGGCAAAGACTGACGCCGACAAGGTAATGGCACAACTGGGCAAGCTTCGCGCGGCCATCGGCAAAGGCGCTGACAGCCCCAAGACGGGCAAGCGCCTTTGCCGATGGCCGCGCGAAGCTTGCCCAGTTGTGCCATTACCTTGTCGGCGTCAGTCTTTGCCTCGCCGCCTTTGTTGCCGATGACGGCCACCCGGTTCGAAAAAAGCACCAGT
>JBCCMR010000207.1:0-6423 GCA_039026255.1 Pseudomonadota bacterium | reverse complement strand
TGGGCGTGGGTTTCGGCGGCGGCGATCGCCTCTGCAACTTTTTCGGGCGTGGCATGGTCAATATGGTTGTGACCAAGCTCTAATACCGGTGCCGTGTCGCAGCGCCCCATGCAAGGCGCGCGTAAGACCCGCACCTCTGACGGATCAAGCCCGTCCTCCAAGGCCGCCTTAAGCGCATTAGACCCTGCGATTTCGCAAGCCAGAGAGTCGCACACCCGAATTGTCAGCGCGGGCGGTGCGGGCTCGCCCTCTTTTACCACGTCAAAATGGGCATAAAATGTGGCCACTTCGTAGACTTCAGACTGGGCCATACGCATTTCTTCGGCCAGCGCTGCCAAGTGCCCAGCGCTCAAGTGACCGAACTTGTCTTGAACCAAATGCAGGTATTCGATCAGCAAGTCACGCCGCCGCGGTCGCCCACCCAAGAGCGCGCGCACGTCTTCAAGGGCCTCGTCTTCAACCTGGCGACCTTTCGGGGTGTTGCGACCCTTGCCTTTGGCAGATTTCCAGACGCCCTGGCGGTCATCAAGCGCCATCATCAGTCTCCCACTATCAGTACGCAGTGGTATATCGTCACCCACCTCAGTCGTGCACTCGAAAAGCGACACCGCGCGTCCCAATAGCGCGGGTCGGGTGCCAGTACTGGATTTGTTAACTTTTGAGCGCTACTCTTCGCCAACTTGGATCAGAGGCGGGCCGACCACCATGCCGATTGTCGCGTTTTTCGCGGTAACTTTTCTTCCGACTACGCTACTCATCGCTGCAACGTTCTTCGGCGGAGCCTGGATTGCCGCAACTCTCTTTTGCCTCACGCTCCTAAACGGCTTAGTGGATGCCGTGTGGTCGGATGTGGAGGAAAATCCCTCTGACACACGCTGGAAAACCGGGCTTCCCGTGCTGCTGGCGCTCATCCACTTCCCACTTTTAGGCTGCGTCGTCTACGTGCTCGCGTCGCAAGGGCTTGCTCCTCTCGAACGGATTGGGCTCTTTGCCGCCGCTGGAATATATTTCGGGACGGTTTCAAATGCTGTGGGTCACGAACTGATACACCGGGGTCAACGTCTCTCTTTTCGCCTGGGTAAGTGGCTTTTCATCTCGCACCTATTTGGCCACCACACCTCTGCGCACCGGCTAATCCATCACCGCTTTGTAGCCAGCCCCTATGACCCCAACACCGCCCGGTTCAACGAAAGCTTCTATCGTTACTTCCGCCGTGCCTGGCGCGGTTCGTTTCGGGCGGGCTTAGCCGCTGAACTTCGGATGCGCGGGCTGCCCGAGGACAGCCGCCAAATTGCGCTTTCACACCCCTATTTCACCTATATTTGCGGGGCGTTGGCTTTTTTGGGGCTCGCCGCAGGGATGGCCGGGCTGCCTGGGATCATTGCCTATCTGGGGCTTGCTCTAATGGCCCAGGCCGGGCTCTTACTCACCGATTATGTGCAACACTACGGCTTGGCTCGGATTGAATTCGACGATGGACGGTTAGAGCCTGTGGGCCCAGCCCACAGCTGGAATGCACCCCATTGGTTTACCCGGAAACTGACGCTCAACGCGCCGCTCCATTCTGACCACCATGCTAACCCTTCCAAGCCCTTCACCGCGCTTGTGACACCTCAGGGCGCTCCGACAATGCCCTACAGCCCAGGGATCATGACCATGATCGCGCTTTGGCCTCGGGTTTGGCGGAAGCTCATGAACCCGCGTGTAGCGGCCCTGGCAATGGCTAGCCGCGTTCGCGAAGGTCACGCCGCATAATCTTGCCAGTGGCCGTCATGGGCAGGCTGTCGACAAACTCCATCCGGCGGGGGGCCACATGCGGTGATACGCGCGCTTTGACCAACTCAATCAACGTATGGCTCAGCCCTTCACGCGAAACCCCACTGGCGAGCACAACAAATGCCTTCACCACTTGACCCCGCAACGGATCCGGCACTCCCACAACCGCTGCCATGACAACAGCCTCGTGACCAGTAAGGCAGGTCTCGATTTCCGTTGGACCAATGCGATATCCGCCTGAAGAAATCACATCGTCGTCCCGCGACGAAAACCAAAAATATCCCGCCTCGTCCCGCAGACCCACATCGCCGGTGCGCATCCAGGGCCCTGCGAATTTTGCCGCGGTTTTTTCATCGTTGCGCCAATAGCCTAGAAACATTCCGCCGTGATCTCGGTGGATGGCAATCTCCCCCTCCACACCGGCAGCCACGGGATGCCCTTGCGCGTCAAGAACCGTCACCTCCGCGCCCGGATTCTCGCGCCCCATGCTCCCTGCCCGGGGGGCGAACACCCCCGCGCTGTTGCCGAGCACCAGGTTGCACTCCGTCTGACCGTAAATCTCATTGATCGTAAGGCCTAGAGCCTCGCGCGCCCATTCAAACGTGTCTGCGCCCAGGGCTTCCCCACCGCTTGCCACCGAGCGCAGGGGGCTGCTTTGGGGCGCTGGCACCTGGCGCATGAGCTTTAGGGCCGTGGGCGGCAAAAACGCATTGCGCACCCGTTGGCACGCGATCAAGTGATGAGCCGCCTCTGGGTCAAACTTTCCCATACGATGCGCCACCACCGGCACACCGTAATAAAGACAGGGCATCGCAATGTTCATAAGTCCGCCCATCCACGCCCAATCCGCTGGGGTCCATCCCAGGTCACCGGTCTGGGGAAAAAAGTCGTGGCTTGTTTCTGTGCAAGGTAGGTGACCAATCAGCACCCGATGCCCGTGCAGAGCACCTTTCGGAGGCCCGGTCGTGCCTGAGGTATAGACTAAAAGAGCCGGGTCCGAGGGCCGCGTGGGCAGCGTCCGAAAGCTGTCTTTAGCGCGCGCCAGATCGGCAGCGAAATCGCGCGCCAATCCCTCGGCCCCGTCAACACACCAGATGTGGCGCAGATCCGGCAGCCGATCCGCAATGGCCGCGACCTTAGGCAGGTTCGCCCGGTCTGTGACAATGCCCTTGGCACCCGAGTCCGCCAGTCGAAACTCCAGGGCATCTTCCCCGAAGAGTGTGAAAAGAGGCAGCGCCACGCCTGCGTTCTTTAAAATGCCAAAGTGGCAGACCATCACTTCAACCGACTGCGGAAGTAGGATCGCAAGCCGGTCGCCATTTTTAAACCCCTGCGCCGCGAGCACATTTGCAAACCGGTTCGCCAAAGCGCCCATTTCGCCAAATGTGACGCGTCGCTCGGGATCCGGCACCACGAGCGCTAGGCGACCCGGATCTTGCCGCGCCCAGCGGTCGCAGCAGGCTGTGGCGATATTAAAGACCGGCGTCTCCGGCCAACGAAACTCCGCGCGCAGAGCACTCCAATCTGGTCTGCGCGGAACAATGGTGTCAGCAAACCTCATTGGGTAAAAACCCGCACCTCGGTCAGCGCTGTCAGGGGAATGCCTAAAAGCTGCATCGCGGCAATAGAAAGCTGCGATCCGCTTCCAGAAGCGCCTCCATTGGGCACCAACGTCACATTTGCAGTTGTGCCCGTGACCTCGTAGACAATGCGCCCGGCGGTTTCCCCAGTCACAAGCGGGGTGGCCATCCAAAAGCCTTCCCGCTCCAAAAGCCCCAACGACACCACCGTCACACCCAATTCGCGCCCGTTTCCGGTCGTGGCACGCGCAGCGGCCACCTCTTCGGCTGTAACTTGGGTTGCTTCGGTTACCGTTGTGCGACTGCCTGAGGGTGCTGCCGGGCTCGCGTTTGGGTCCGGGCGGGGCTGGGGACGCACCGTTTCGGCTAAAGGCGCTTGCACGGCAACGTTCGGTGACCGGTCAAAAAGCCCACCGGATGCGCAGCCTCCCAAAATCAGCGCTGCCCAGCCCCAAATCCCATGCCGCACGGTTGCAACTCCCCTGATTGTGACCTCAAACCTACGCAGGCCGCGCCATCAGGGCAACACGCCCCTTGCCGCCCGCCGGGGCGCCACCTAAACCTGTGTCCATGTTGGACGCCACACAATCGACGCCGCGCCTGATAGACCCGTTTGCACGGGTAATCACCTACCTACGCGTTTCTGTGACCGATCGCTGCGATTTTCGCTGCCTTTACTGCATGGCGGAAAACATGACCTTTCTGCCCAAAAAGGAACTCCTAACCATTGAAGAGCTTGACCGCCTCTCGTCAGCATTTGTCAGCCAAGGGGTAGAGAAGCTGCGCATCACCGGGGGCGAACCGCTCGTGCGCCGGGGCATCATGGACTATTTCAAGGCGATGTCGCGCCACCTGGCCACAGGCGCCCTCAGGGAACTGACACTGACCACAAACGGGTCGCAACTACGCCGCTTCGCGACACAGCTTGCCGACTGCGGGGTACGCCGGGTGAATGTGTCGCTTGACACTCTCAACGCTGAAAAATTCGCCCGCATCACCCGTTGGGGGCGTTTTGCCCAAGTCATCGACGGCATCGACGCCGCGCAAGAGGCGGGCCTTCGCGTAAAAATCAACATGGTTGCGCTCAAAGACGGCAACGACGATGAGCTTGAGACAATGGTCGCCTGGTGTGCTGAAAGGGGCATGGACCTCACCTTTATTGAGGTTATGCCTATGGGGGACCTGGGTGGAGAAGACCGTCTAGACCAGTACTGGTCTCTCAAAGACCTGCGGGCGCGACTGGCGCAAACCTACACCCTGACCGAGCTTTCCGACTCCACCGGAGGTCCTGCTCGCTACGTTCGGTTGAACGAGACCGGTCAGAAACTGGGTTTTATCACGCCGCTCACCCACAACTTCTGTGAAAGCTGCAACCGGGTCCGTCTAACCTGCACAGGCCAGCTTTTTCAGTGCCTTGGGCAAGAAGACGAAGCCTACTTACGCCGGGTATTAAGGGAAAATCCGGGCAACGATGCCCCTCTCATACGCGCCATTCACGGCGCTATTGCGCGCAAACCCCGCGGTCATGATTTCGACTATTCCCGGCAAACCGTGTCTGGCGAAATGTCCCGCCACATGAGCCATACCGGCGGTTAAGCGGCAGCGGCCCGAAGAAGGCGCGCGCGTACCGGCGGGATTTTTGAAACTTCCACCCCGGTAAAGACGTGGAACGTACGCAGGTCCGGATCAATGACCGCGTGGTCAGACACCCATCCACCCATAGTTAGGTAGGCCCGCAATAGTGGCGGAAGGGTTTTTTGCGCCTTCCGCAAAGACGGGCGCACGCCCGACAGGGTTTTGGCAAAGGGCACAACCTGGGGCGCCTTGACCTGCGGGCGCCAAGCGTCAGGCGCCAAATGTCGCTCTTTCAGCAAGGCGAGCGCATCGCAAAAGGGTTCGGTTGCCGTACCCGGGAATGAGGAACACCCAATGATCAGCCCAACCCGGTGGGCATCAACATACCGCGTCAGCAGCGCCCAACCAACCCGCAGGGCGTCCACGTCCCCTGCCCCTTCAGCGGTGCAGAAACGGCCCATTTCCACCACGGGCTTTTCGTAACGCGTCAGTTTTGAAAGACCGTAGAACTGCGCCGAATACGTATGGTCGATCCCGCGCCCATTCGCTAGATGCATAAAACGGAAGGTTGCCATAAGCGCCCCGTCGGCACGCCGTTCGACCAACACATGCCTGCACTGGTCGTCAAGTGCATCCTGGTCCAATGACCCAACGTGACCCGGGCGGAACCTTGCCGTTCGCAGCGCGTGCGCCGCGTTCAAATCAGCTTCGCTCTGCGCCAAACGAGCGCGGTAGCCGCCTTTTTCCAATGGCTCTACCACCGTCGGCCTGATGTGCTGCACGATGCGCGCCATGCGATATCCCGCCGTTAGCTCCGCTGTCAAAACGCCCTCTGCGCGGCTTGCAGCGCCGCATCTCGGGCACATATAGATGTTCAGAGGGGGAAACCAACCCGACAGGCAGTCATGATGACGTAAAGGATCAGCCAAATGACCGGCAAAGTGGTCAAAAGCGAAATTGAATGGCGCAACCAACTCTCGGACCTTGCGTACAAAGTCACCCGCAAAGGGGCAACAGAGCGCGCCTTTACCCACGACAACTTCCCCAAAGGCCACGGCACCTACCGCTGCACCTGCTGCGACGCACCACTCTTTGATGCGGCGACAAAGTTTGACAGCGGCACCGGTTGGCCAAGCTTTTTCAGCCCGATCGAGCCCGAAGCCGTCGCCGAAAAAGAGGACAACAGTTGGTTCATGCGGCGCATCGAAGTGCTGTGCAATCGATGTGACGCGCATTTGGGCCACGTTTTTCCAGACGGCCCCGCGCCAACCGGGCTGCGCTACTGCATGAACGGTGTCGCATTGGAATTTGACCCCGAAGACGCTGTGTAACGGCGCGGGGCGCAGGCCAAATACATAGAAATCATGACGTGCGTGGGCTTACCCCTGGGGGCCGCGATCCTCTTGCAGGAAGTCGCCAGCATTGAAGTTCCCGATGGAATTTACAAGCTGTCGCCAAAATGTGGTCCCTCGCACGCTGCTGGTGGTTACCC
>JBCCMR010000206.1:0-6431 GCA_039026255.1 Pseudomonadota bacterium | reverse complement strand
GCTACCAGATGGTACGCCTTTGCCAGAGGTAGCCGCAATTCTGACCTACCTGGCCCACGCAGAACCGGGGTTGCGTCGGGGACCCACGCTTTGGATCCACGATTGGCCTGGGTTTTACCGGTGGACTGTCTTTCTGGCGGTTAACATCTACGAAGGTGTTTTGCGGCGTAGCTACACACAACGATACGCGATGCCCTTGGCCCAAGCGGCGCCTAGCCGGGCAAGGACACTGCCCGACGATATCGACGCCGTAGTCGCCTTGGCAGTGTGCCAGGGGGCAAGCCAACGCATCCACAGTGCGTTCCAATGTCTAGAGCGTGAAACCGCTGGCCGCGCTTTTCTCCTGGGCGATCGCATGTCGCCTGCAGATATCTTCCTGGCCATGCTCTACGCGTGGTATAACCAAAAGCCTGACCTGCCCAAATGCACCTGGATTACCACCCAGGTGGCAACACACCCAGTGATCCGACCCATTTGGAAGCGTAACTTTGAGCAGTTTCTAGACTTCAAATGGCACGCGCTTTGATCAGGCGCCAGACAACGGATTGTGGGTCAGGTCAGCAGGTCGCGCGCGCGGGCGTAGGCCCCGATTACTGGGATCGTCCAGATCGCGCCCGGCGGGAACGGGTGCGGTGCCAGCGCAACAAACGGATCGGACGCGCCCCTGTGGGTGCGCCCCAACACGGCGTCGGCCAATGCGGTGCCTAGGTAGGCTGATATTTGCGCCCCGCTCCCGGAAAGCCCAATGGCGTAATGGGCCCCGTCAGGCGTTTGCCCCAGCCGCGGGAAACGGTCCCGCGACATATCCACCAACCCACCGAAGGCGTGGTCCACCGAGATCCCTTGGAGGACCGGGAACAACTGCCCAAGCGTGCGCCTCAGGATCGGCACCGATTTCGCCGCCGCGTTTTGGTCCGCTTTCGTAGAAAACCGCGCGCGCCCGCCAAAGATCAGCCGGCTGTCCGGGGTCAGCCGGAAATAGCTACCTACGTTTAGGGATGTGACATACGTGCGCCTACCGGGCATGGTAGTGGCGATTTCGGCGTCGGTCAGGGGCCGGGTGGCAATGATATAGCTGCCAATCGGCAAGACCTGTCGGCCCACGTGCCCCGACAGATGCGCGCCGGTGGCGCCGCCTGCCAAGATCAAGTGTTTTGCGCGCACCGCCGAGCCGGGCAGGTCTATGCGCCAGCCGTCGCCCTGCCGTTGAACAGCTTTAACCGATTGACGCTCAAACACCTGACCGCCGTAGCGCGTAACCGCGTGGGCTAAGCCGTGCAAATAGGCGCCCATGTGCATCATGGCGCTTTTTGGGTAGAGAAGCCCGCCATGCACTAAGTCGGACACGATTTCTGACCCGAGTTCTGTCCGGTCCAAAAAGCGCACCTCTGGGTCGGCCTCCGCTTGGATAAGCTTGGCATTGGCGCGCAAGCCTTCCACGTGCCCGGGCTTCACAGCTAGCTTTAGCTTTCCTGACCGGCGAAAGTCGCAGGTGATGCTTTCTTCGGAAATGATGGCTTCAATGATGTCGATACTGCGGTCAAAGGCATGGTAGAGGTCGTGGGCGCCTGCCTGTCCTAGGGCGCCTGCGGCGGCGGCATAACTGTGGGCAAGCCCATTGCTTAGGTGGCCGCCGTTTCGGCCTGACGCCCCGTCCCCCACAGCGCCCGCTTCTAATACCGCCACGTTTGACCCGGCCTTTGCCAAGGCCCGTGCGGCAGTCAGGCCAGTGAACCCAGCTCCGACCACAGCCACATCATAGGACGAAGCGGGCGTTCCGGCGGCGGCGGTGAACCCTGGCGCGGTTGCCATCCAGTAAGAGGTATAGCCCGTCACAGCCCCACCAGTGCGGGGAGCGCCCGAATATCCTCGATGATGTCGGTTTCGTAGCCGCGCGCGATGATCTCGACGCCGCGATCCAATAAAACCCGTCGCCCAAAGCCCAGGTCCGCCGTCGCCATAATGTCGTAGCGGTAGTGGCAGGACACATGCATCACGTCTTCGGGGCCGCAGCGTAGCTGGTCGAGCATGTATTCAAAGGCTTGAAGCCGCGGTTTGTAGGCGCCTGCTTCTTGGGCTGTGAAAACGTGGTCAAAAGTCACGCCAAGACGGTCCACGTTGTGCATAATCAGGTCGGTCATGGAATTTGAGAGGATCACCAAAGGGATATGCCTGGCAAGCGCGGCCAGCCCTTCGGTTACGTCCGGGTGCGGCCCCCAGGCGGGTATGCGCCCATAGATCGCGTCGGCTATGCCCGGGTCAAAGACATGGGCGTGTTTTTGGCAGGTCCGCGCTAAGCTGTCCGCGATTACATCGCGGTATGGCTTCCAAGGGCCAAGGACCTCGTCCCGGCGAAAATGTGAGAAGTCAGATAAGAAGCTATCAAGGCGATCTGAGTCTAGCGCGTCTGCATAGAGTTGCCGCGTGGTCGCGCTAATCTCAAAGTTTGTTAGGGTGCCGTAGCAGTCAAAAGAGATGAATTTTGGGGTCAAGGGGCTCTCGTAGGTCTTTCGAGTGATTTTTCAGACTAACTTACCCGGGGAAGCGGCTGCACTGGTTGACGATACTGATATTTTCTCACACCCAACGCCTATGACCACCTTTAATAGAAAATTAAATCCGGCGCTGGCGGATATCTCGTTTATCCCGTTTACCGAGGCACATCTTGACGCAGGCCTTAACCTGTCTACCGCAGCGGGATGGGCGCACCGACGCGAAGACTGGGAGATGCTATTGCCGTTCTCCAAAGGGGTTGTCGCGGTGCATGCGAGTGGCGTTGTGGGAACGGGGTTTCGTGCGGACTTTGGAGAGGTTTCCACGGTGACTATGATAATCGTCTCAAGAGAGATGCGGTCGCGTGGGCTTGGGCGGGCGCTGACCACCGCGGCCATCGGCGAGACCGACCAGTCATTGCGCTTGGTCGCGACAGTTTCTGGCATGCCGCTTTACCAAAAACTGGGCTTTGAAACGGTTGGTACGATCACCTGTCTTCAGGGTGTCGTCGAAACGGTTGGCGATGCCGGTGCGGCCACCACGGCCACGGCCGATGACATGCCCGCCATCGCATCGCTTGAAAGCGAGAGCTTTGGCGGCGATCGTGCGGCGTTGGTTGGCTGGATGGAAACGCACGCGCGCTTTGCGGTTATTCGCGACGCAGGCTGCGCGCGCGCCTATGCCGCCTGCCGTCCCTTCGGCGTTGGCCACGTGATCGGCCCTATCGTCGCGCCAAGCTTGGAGGACGCGCAGGCGCTAGTTGCGTATCTGGCGCGGGACTTGGTGGGTCAGGTTCTACGGCTGGATGTGGCCGAAACCTCGGGTCTGCAACCGGGACTTGCCGCGATGGGGCTGACAAAAAGCTACCCCGCGCCGATTATGCAACGGGGCCCTAGCGCGGCCCGACAGGACCGGTTGGCGTTTGCCAGCCAGGCGCTGGTCTAAGCCATGTCCGCACCACTTCTGACGGTCGAAACTGACGCCACGCTGCCTAACGAAACTGAGGTTGTTGTGATCGGTGGCGGCATCGTTGGCACCACGGCTGCCTACTATCTCGCGCGCCGGGGTGTGCCGGTGGTGCTTGTTGAAAAAGGCCGTGTCGGGGGCGAGCAGTCAAGTCGCAATTGGGGCTGGTGCCGCCAACAGAACCGGGATGCCCGCGAACTGCCAATGGCGACGAAGGCGTTGGCTCTTTGGGACCGGTTTCGCCAGGAATTGGGCCAAGACATCGGCTTTCGGCGCTGCGGGCTTTTGTACCTGAGCGACGATGAAGCCGAAATCGAAACCTGGGCAAACTGGACCCGGTTTGCCGCAGGTGAGGGTGTGATCAGCCACCCGCTTGACGGACGGGCAGCCACGAAACGGGGCGCGGCTACAGGACGGTCCTGGAAGGGCGGTGTGTTTTCGGAAAGTGACGCCGTGGCCGATCCGTCGCGCGCGGTCCCCATGCTAGCCCAGGGGGTCGTGGCCGCCGGGGGGAGGGTGATCCAAAACTGCGCTGTGCGCGGGGTCGTGACAAAAGCCGGTCGTGTGGCGGGTGTGGTGACGGAGCTGGGCGAGATCGCTTGCCAGCACGTTGTCATGGCCGGGGGCGCCTGGGCGTCTTCGTTTTGCCACCAACTCGGTATAGATTTCCCCCAAGCGTCAGTGCGATCAACAATCATGTCTGTGGCGCCGGTTGCGCAAGGATTGCCGGACGCGCTCCATACCTCTCAGGCCTCGGTGACGCGACGTTGGGACGGGGGCTACGCCCTTGCTATCAGCGGACGCGGGCAGGTGGATATATCTCCACAAAAACTGCGCTTTTCGCGGGACTTTTTGCCGATGTTCGCCCGGCGTTGGCGCATTCTGTCGCCGGGAATGGCGTCGGCACCGCATGAAACCCGGGCGCGCTGGGCGCTCGATAAACCTACGCCCATGGAAAGGGTTCGTGCGCTGGATCCAACGCCAAATGCCGCGATTGCAGAAACGACGCTTCAGCGAAGCCGCACGCTTTTGCCCGCGCTGAACGGTATCAAAGTCCAAGCGACCTGGGCGGGCTTTATCGATTCGACACCCGACGGCGTGCCGGTCATCGACCCATCCGAAACACTGCCCGGATTTATCCTTGCCGCCGGCTTTAGCGGCCATGGTTTTGGCATCGGGCCTGCGGCGGGGCATCTGGTGGCTGATCTAGTGACGGGCGACAGACCCATTGTTGACCCCAGTCAGTTCCGCCTGGCCCGCTTGCGGGCGTCGTCCTGGGGCAAAGTGGCCGAGATGTAGCAGTGCTGGGCACAGGCTTTTCCGCCCTGAGTTTGCGAATTGATTCGGCCCCCGGTCATTTTGCCGCCTTTTTGGGCGCCAAGAACTTTCCGCGATCTTCGGGAAGACAGCATAAACCAGCCTAAGGCACCGGATCGCATGCAGTGCCGACGACAGAACTTGACTTGTTTGGTTGGTATATTAACCAGGTCAGGCTTCGGTCTTGGGCGTAGCTGCCCGGGCAAGAGGGAACGCAGAAAGCACTTTGCTAAGCTGCGGCTGCCCCCGCAACTGTGAGCGGTGAGCCACCCCGGAAAACGCCACTGGCGCCATGTTGCGCTGGGAAGGCCCAGGGGAGCTAAGACCCGCGAGCCAGGAAACCTGCCGGAGTGATCATCCAGTCCTGGCGCGGGGCGCGTTGCGGGCGGCGGTGTAACCGCAGTGGTGACGTATTACACCGTCGATGGAGGCTATCCTTCAGCGACAACCCTAGACCTGGAGGAAGCCCCTTATGTCCTTTTTTTCTCGACTGGCGTTTGCTGCGTGTGTTGCGCTTGTGCCGGTATCCCCTGCCCTTGCTCAAGAGGGTAGCCTGACAATTGGATCAGGCTTTGGCCCAAGTGCCGAGGTGCCCGACCCGCGCGCTGCTTACAACGGCTGGGCATCGAACCAGATCGGCGTGACAGAAACGTTGATGGGCATTGACTACGACCTGAAACTCTACCCGCGCGTAGCTACGGGGATTGAGCAATCGTCACCCACCACCTGGCGGGTGATCCTGCCCACAGACGTTGCGTTTCACGACGGTACGCCGCTGACCGCCCAGGCGGTGGTGGATGCAATCGCGCCGATTTCAGAGGAAGGCCACCCGGGCCACAATGCCCGTCTGGCGAAGCTTCTCGATCTGGCTGGCATGTCCACAGATGGCGATCACGTGGTGATCTTTGAGACCAACGCCCCCAACGCGGCCTTCCCCTGGTCACTGTCGGATCCCGGTATTGCCGTTTTGGGCACCGCGTCTGCGGCATTCCCGATCAACGCCACCGGGCCCTATATTTTCCGCGAGGCGGTCGTGAAGCAGTCTTACCGGGTCGAAGCCAACCCGAATTACCGCCTGGGCGCCCCGGGGTTCGAAGATATCACTGTTGTCTACACCGATGACGAGGCCACCCAGGCCCTGGCGTTTGAGGCCGGCGAGGTTGATATGGTGATCAACTACCCGGTGACCGATTTTGAGCGTATCAAGGCCACCGGAGCCGAAGGTTTCACCGCACCCACGGCGCGGCTTTACTTCTACACCGTCAACGCGGCCAGCGGGCCGCTTTCGAACCCGTTGATCCGGCGCGCTGTGTCCATGGCCATCGACCGCCAGGGTGTCGTTGACGCGGTTCTCTCCGGCTCTGGCGGCGTGCCGGCGGGCACCGTTTTCCCGGCGGGCAAAGGCTGGGCGGCGGATATTGCGCCCCAATTCGATATGGCCGGGGCCGAGGCGCTTTTGGCTGAGGCGGGCGCGGAAAAGGAAAACGGCCCGTGTAGGTGACGATGTCGATCTCAAGGGGTTCTCCGTCGAGCATCCACTGGCCGTTTTCCTTTTCCGCGCCCGCCTCAGCCAAAAGCGCCTCGGCCCCGGCCATATCGAATTGGGGCGCAATATCCGCCGCCCAGCCGTTGCCCGCCGGGAAAACGGTGCCCGC
>JBCCMR010000205.1:0-6468 GCA_039026255.1 Pseudomonadota bacterium | reverse complement strand
CTTTTTGACGCCCAGGCTGGTCGCTGTGCGTTGGTCCTTCAGGAGCGTGGCCTCAATCATCACAGTTTCTTTGCTGTGATCTGCCGCCAGACCGGCGATCATCTGGGCGAAGATGTCCTTGTCACTCCACCGCTTCGGGCGGGTGTAAAGCGTCTTGTGCGGCCCGTTTTCCGTGGGTGCTTCGCACCGCCGTAAGCCGTTGCGATTTATGAGGATAATCCCACTCAACACACGCCGATCATCGAAACCAGGTTTGCCGTGGAGCTTTGGGAAAAAGGCGCAAAACGCGCCATCTGCGCGTTGTTCAGCCAGCATAGATCAGCCACGTTCACTGTTCGTTTTGAACCGCGAACCACGCCGTCACGCGGAAATTAATGGAGCCTGACCCTAAAGCTGCCAAGCGCAACGCTGCACCCAGAGTTCCCGCCCGAAAACCAGACGAACGGCTTAGGCCACCGCCGCCGATCGGGCCAGGGCGCACTGCTTCCACAGGTCATTGAGTGCCATCACAAGATGCTCAATATCGTCGTCAGAGTGCAGCGGCGAGGGCGTGATGCGCAACCGCTCGGTCCCCTTGGGTACCGTGGGATAGTTGATGGGCTGTACGTAGATGCCGAACTGATCCATCAGATAATCCGACAGCATCCGCGTCTTCACAGGGTCTTTGATCATCACCGGAATGATGTGGCTCGGGTTTTCCAGGTGGGGTATGCCGTGGTCATCGAGCCGCTGGCGCAACCGCGCCACCTGACGGCGCTGCTGCACACGCTCTTCGTCAGACTGTTTGAGAGGTCGGATCGACGCTGGTGCGCCGGCGGCCCGCGCCGGTGGCAACGGGGTCTTAAAGATAACCCCCTAGGCAAACGACCGGATAAAATCACACAGCGCGTCCGACCCGGTGATGTAGCCACCCATCACCCCAAATGCCTTACCAAGCGTGCCTTCGATCAGCGTGATGCGCTTGGCCAGGCCCTCTCGCTCGGAGATTCCACCCCCGTGATCACCGTAGAGCCCCACCGCATGAACCTCGTCCAGGTAGGTCATCGCGCCGTATTTTTCGGCCACGTCAAGGATCGCTTCCATGGGGCAGATATCGCCGTCCATCGAATACACACTCTCAAAGGCCACGATCTTTGGCGCGTTTGCCGGGAGCGAAGCCAAGAGTTCCTCGAGGTGGGCCACATCATTGTGGCGCCAAATTACCTTTTGCGCCTTCGAATGGCGAATGCCTTCGATCATGGACGCGTGGTTTCCTGCGTCCGACAGGATCACGCAGTCGTCAAGCCGTGACCCCAGCGTGCTAAGCGCGGCCCAGTTCGACACATACCCGCTTGTAAACAAAAGCGCCGCTTCCTTGCCGTGTAGTTCAGCGAGTTCCCGTTCCAAAAGCAGGTGGTGGTGGTTTGTGCCCGAAATGTTGCGCGTGCCTCCCGCCCCGGCTCCGCAGCTTTCGATGACATCTTTCATGGCGCGGATCACAACTTCGGACTGGCCCATCCCCAGGTAGTCGTTCGAGCACCAAACCTTCACGTCCCGTTCGCCCCCGGCATAATGGTTCTTGGCGCAGGGGAATTGGCCTCGCTTGCGTTCAAGATCCGCGAAGATGCGGTAGTTCCCCTCCGCCTTCAATTGGTCCAGTTGCTTGGTGAACAGCGCATCATAGTCCATCGGCTGCGGCTCCCTTGGCTTTGTCATGGGGGACCTGGCGGAAGCGGATCAGCCAGGCCCATAGTTTGGCGTCCTGCAGCGGCAGGACCATCATCCAGTGTTCGAGAAAAGCGAGCGCCGTCAGCACCGCCAAGAGTGTAAAGCCCACGGCGTCCGACCCCTGGGCGGTCGCCGCGCGCTCGATCCAAAACCCCATGGCCAGGGCAAGCGCCAGTTGCGTGGCCGGGAAAAGCGGGTTCATGGGTGCCACGCGAAAGTGGCTTGCCACATGCGCCACGGGACGGGGCAAGAATTCGACATTGATATTTGGCACGCCCATCCAGACGTTTAGCTTTGCGCTGATGCGCGCGAAGAAAAGCACCAGAAATGTCCAGAGCCCGATGGTGCTTTCAGCCTCGCGCAAGAGCGCCAAACAGGAAAGCGCGATCGCCGCCAGGGCCATTTCGGAATAGGCGATGGTGCCCCAGGCGCGCACGAAACGTTCAAATTCTGGGATGCCGCGCGGGCATTCGAAACGGTTAGGCCCGGTGATGACCCCCGCCAGGAACGCCAGTTCGAACCACCCCCAAAGGGCAATCGCCCCGAAAAAGCCGCCGTAGACCTGGGCTGTTCCTGGGGCCGCCCCCGGGGCCAGCGTCGACCACCAGAGCACTCCGGCCCCGAGCACCGCCGCAGGCGCCGTCCAAAAGACCGGGGCCCGGTAGCTGCCCAGGCCCGCGTCCGCCCGCTTGACCACATAAAGGATCGCCCCGGTGGCGGCCCACCAGACGAAACAAGCAACCAGAACGGCGGCGGCAATCTGCATCAGTAGCAGGGCTCCATGCGGGTATCTTCGGGAACCTCGTTCGGTTTGACCGGAATGAAGTAGAGCGACGCAAAGGCCCGCGCCGCCCGAGCGCCCGCCCAAAGGCGACCCAGCGCCCCGCGCACCCCGCCGCGCCGTTTGGCAGCGTCAAGGTCGTTCATGGCAAGGCGAAGCGCCACAATGCTGCGGTCCCAACGGGGGTGGTCAAGATCGATCTCGAAGGGGAAGATCTGCGTTGTCAGGTGGGACGTTTTGCGCAGCACCTCCTTGTCGTACCAGTCGATGTCGATGCCCAGCGCGTCGTGAAAAGCCGGCCGCGCGTGGTCGCGCACGCACATCACCGAATAGACCGCCACCAAAAAGAAGCGGATCCAGAGTTTATTGACAAAACTCTGCGTCAGCTTGGGGTCGGTTTTCATCAAAAGCGCGAAGGCCTCGCCGTGGCTGAACTCGTCGTTGCACCACTCTTCGAACCAGCGGAAAATCGGGTGGATGAACCGGTCGGGGTTCGCCTCCAGGTGCCGGTAGATGGTGATGTAGCGGGCGTAGCCGATCTTTTCGCTCAGGTAGGTGGCGTAGTAGATGAACTTCGGGCGGAAATAGGTGTAGCTCTTTTCCTTGGTCAAAAAGCCCAGGTTCACACCGATACCCGCCTCGCGAAGGGCGTCGTTGATGAACCCTGCATGGCGCGCTTCATCGCGGGACATGTAGCTGAAAAGCTCGCAGATATCGGGGTTGTTGCCGCGGCGCTTCATCTCTTTGTAAAGTACGCAGCCCGAAAATTCTGCTGTAAGCGACGACACTAAAAAATCGATCAACTCGGCCTTCAGGTTTGGGTCGATGCCGTCCCAGTCTATCTGGTTCCACGCGTCGTTTTTCTTGAAATGGCCCCGGCGCGGGTCAGCCTTCATTTCGGCAATAAGTCTGTCCCATTCGGCACGGATCGGCGTCACGTCGATGCGGTCCATTTCATCGAAATCGGTGGTGTAAAAACGGGGGTCGAGAAGCGTGGTTTCGCTGGCCCGTTCTGTGGTTTCGTTCACCTTACGGCGGGCGGCCTTAACCTCCGCGTCGGTCATAGCTTTGTTCATAGCTTTACCTCCTCTGAGAAGGCAAATTCACAGAGTTCCATGAACTCAAAATCCCCGGTCAGCCGCGTCCAAAGACGCCGGGCGCCACTGGCGCGGGTGATGGTCGCGGTGCGTTCTTCGCTGACCACTTTACCGTAGGGGGCAAGCACAGGCGTGCCGTGCACAAGCACCGTATCGCCGGGATGGATGACCGCGCCGTTGTTCAGACGCACATGGGCGTGCAGGCTCTCGAAGGTGTGGCTGACCTCCACGGTGACCGGGGCGGTTTCCAGCGTTGGGGAGAAAAAGCTCATTGCCCGTCCTCCAAAAGCGCCGCAAAGCTCGCGATGTTGTCGCGCCCAAAGCCCTGCATATGAAACCGCCAGCCGGTGTGTGGGTCGAGGATCGAGAGCCGCCCATCGGCGTAGCGTTGCAGCGTCACAGGCAGGCTCGGGTCGACCCCGTGGCGGCTGCGCTGGTAGGTCAGTGCGCGCCAGTAGCCCGAGACAAAGCCGCCTTCCCCTGCCGGCAGGGCGGCCACCGGCGCGGTGTCGGCGCCCGTGGTGCCGTCGCGCACAACCGCGCCCCCGCCAGCAGCTAAGGTGACCACGATGTCCCGTTCTGCTACCACGTCGCCTGCGGGCGGCGTTGCCTCAGGTGGTCGGCCCGTGAGGGTGGCGAAAACCACCACGGCACAGACGCTCAGCACCATCAAAGTTACCCCCCAAAGGAGGACTGGCGGCACCAGAGGTTTCTCTTTGGGGGCATAGAATTCAGTGTTCTCAGACATATGGGTCTCCCCTCCCAAGGCTGGTTTCATTCAGCGGGCACGGCGCCCGCGGCGGTTGCGGATTGGTCTTGGTCTTGGCGTTTGGCGGGCTCGGTCCCCCGCAGAACGGCGACCCGCCTCGCAGCGGCATCCGCCAAAAGCGTTGCGACAGCCTGGGCATCCGGAATGCCGCGCAGGGCAGGCTGCGCCCGCCCCAAGTGCCAGGGCCGCGCATGGGGCCAGCAGATAAAGTAGCTCAGCCGATTTTCCCCGCCGCAGGTCAGCGCGATTGTGCCTGTGCCGTTGCGGCGCAACGCCAGGTCAGCGCTATCGATCTGCCGAAAGGGCAGGTTCAACGTCACCGTGAGCGCCGCGCCGATGCGCATCATCACCCGGGCCGAGGTGATGGTGTAGACGGTGGCCCGGGCCATCGCCCAGGCCATCGCCAAGAGTATCAGGCTCACCGCCGCGGCCAGGATGGCAAGCGGGAACACCGCCGCCAGGACCGCGCCCGCCCCATCGGGCATGGCGACACTTGCCCGCCACAGGATCAACAGCCCGAAGTAACCCAGCACCCACCCGAGTTTGAGCGCCTCCCGCGCGAGAGCGACCGTACCGGGCCTGCCCTGCCAGAGGATATGCTCACCGGCGGGGGGATGTGCCGGCAACCCCTCGATCGGTTCGATAGTGATGTCTGGATCGCCTTCCATGGCTGTCTCCCGTGGGTTGATGGTTAGAGTATCGGCTCAGCCCGGCGACCGGCGTAAAGCACGCCGCCGCAGTACCAAGCGCTGATCTTCTCTTCTTCGAGCATGGTCACCACGTCCGGTTCCTTAGTGCGCGGGATGCCCGGGAACTGGTCGGCGTGGAGCGATTTGATCACCATGACGACCCCGCGCAGTTTGCACAGCGTCATCGGCGCAAGCCGCTTGCCGTGTTCGCCCAGGTCAAGCTCAACGTAGCGGACAAGCTGTTCACCTTCGTCGATCCACATGTCCGAAACGGTGCCCACCTTTTTGCGGTCCCCGCTAACCACGGTCATACCGCGTAAGTCCTTGCCCCAGCTGACGGTGAACCCGGGCAGGTTGCGCATCGGCACCAGCTTGTTGTGGCCATGGGCGGTCAGTTCCGGCAGGTCGCGGCGCGGCGCCCAGGACGCAGGCCCCACCCCGTCGATCATCGGATCGCCCGTGGGCTCAAAGGGAAAGCCTTCGCTCTCGGCGGTTTTCACCAGCGCCAATTCGCGGTTTTCCCGCTGCAGGTCCGGCACCGACCGTTCGCCGCGGCCATTGGGCAGCTTCCAGGTCTTGGGCTTCGGTACCGGGAACGGGCCCTGGTTGGGCGCGGGCGTGCCGTCGTCCTTTTCCAGAGGATAGCCTTCGCGCATGTTCTCAACCTGCAGGTAGTAGACCAAGAGCGCGAAGAAGAGCCAAAAGAGCCAGATGCTCAGACTGGCCAAATCGAAGTTGGCGAAAAACGGTTCCATTTCAGAACTCCCTTCTCATGTGGGGAAATCGGCCAGGCCCACGCGGCCGATCGGGTTAGAGGAGCTGTGTCGGGAGGTCCGCACCAAGGGGCCCAGGGCAATCAACGTGATGAAGATCAACCCGATCTCGGTGTGGTAGACGAACGAATATCCGGTGGTGGGGGCACTCAACCCCGCGCCCAGCGCACCGGAACCCGAAAGAGATGTGACAAGGTCTTTGAGCCCGCCGCCAAGGGCGATTGAAATGCCCACAGCCGTAGCCTGAGCGGCACCCCAGGCACCCAGCGCCAGGCCGCGGTGGGCCGCGTCGCGCGACAGGTCCATCGCCGCGGTCAGCGTGGCCACCGCAAAGATGCCGCCGCCCGCGCCGATCAGCGCGGCCCCGGCAAAAAACAGCAGGGCAGAGTTCAAAGGCGCCGCGAAAATCACCGCCGAAAAGGCCAAAAGCCCGATCAAAAGCCCCCGCGCGGCAATGCGGAAGGGCGCGCGCCCCTGGGACAGCCACCGCGCCGACAGGCCAAAGCCCGCCAGCGCGCCCGCGGCCCAGGCAGCGGTCAAAAGTGTCGTGGCGCTGACCGAAAGGCCCAGCACCTCGCCCCCGTAAGGCTCCAAAAGGACGTCTTGCATGGAAAACGCCGCCGTCCCCAGGAAGACCACAACCAGCAGCCGG
>JBCCMR010000204.1:0-6509 GCA_039026255.1 Pseudomonadota bacterium | reverse complement strand
GCGGCCTTGCGGATTTCCATGGTCTCTAGGTGGCGCTCATAGGCCCGCATGCGAGTGTCGAGCGCCCGGGTCACCTCTTCCTCGGCGGGCCCGTAACCCCCCGCCGCGGGCACCTTCTCGCCGAAGCGGGACCGGCAGAACTTGGTCACCCGGCTCACGAAGTTGCCCAGCACATCGGCCAGGTCCTTGTTGACCGTGCCCTGGAAGCTTTCCCAGGTGAATTCGCTGTCGGAGCTTTCCGGCACATGGGTCAAAAGCCACCAGCGCCAGGTGTCGGATGGCAAGAGGTCCAGCGCCTGATCCATAAAGACCCCGCGCCCTTTCGATGTGGAAAACTGGCCGCCGTCATAGTTGAGGTAGTTGAACGACTTGATGTAGTCGACCAGCTTCCAGGGCTCGCCCGACCCCATGAGCGTGGCGGGAAAGCTTAGCGTGTGGAAGGGGACGTTGTCTTTGCCCATGAACTGCACGTAGCGGACGTCCGCGGCGCCCTTGTCGGTGCGCCACCACCGCTCCCAGGCGTCATCGGGCAGGTCCTTGGCGTCGGCCCATTCCGCCGTGGCGGCGATGTATTCGATGGGGGCGTCGAACCAGACATAAAAGACCTTGCCCTCCATCCCCGGCCAGGGGGCGTCGCCGCGGCGCACGGAGATGCCCCAGTCGAGATCGCGGGTGATGCCCCGGTCCTGGAGCCCGTCCCCGTCGTGGAGCCATTTCTTGGCGATCGAGGTGGTGAGCACGGGCCACCCCTCCTGGCTGTCGATCCAGGCGTCGAGATCCCCGCGCATGGCAGACTGGCGCAAGAAGAGGTGTTTGGTTTCGCGCACCTCGAGGTCCGTGGACCCCGAAATTGCGCTGCGCGGGTCGATCAGGTCGGTGGGGTCCAGCTGCTTGGTGCAGTTTTCGCACTGGTCGCCCCGGGCGCTGTCGTAGCCGCAGTTGGGGCAGGTGCCCTCAATGTAGCGGTCGGGCAGAAAGCGGCTGTCGGCGTTCGAATAGACCTGCCGTTCTTCGACCTCTTGGATGAACCCCGCGTCGGCCAGGCGCGCGGCGAAGTGCTGGGTCAGCGCGTGATTGCGCGCGCTTGATGACCGGCCGAAATGGTCAAACGACAGGCGAAAGCCCGCCGCCAGTTCGGCCTGCACCCCGTGCATGCGTGCGCAGTAGTCGGCCACCGGTTCCCCCGCTTTGGCGGCGGCAATCTCAGCCGGGGTGCCGTGTTCGTCTGTGGCGCAGATGAACATCACCTCGTGGCCCATGGCCCGGCAAAACCGGGCATAGACGTCGGCGGGCAATTGCGAGCCCACCAAGTTACCCAGGTGTTTGATGCCGTTGATGTAGGGCAGGGCCGAGGTAATGAGAATGCGTGCCATAGGATGCTCCTGACGCAGCGGGATGCGCGCTCTGCGCATACCCCAGGGCGCCGCTGCCGCCAACCGCAGAAAAAACCGGCCCGGGCGCGTTGAAACCCGGACCGGTCAGTGACGCCCGGCGGTGAACCCGGGCGCGGACGCAGCCTTCAGAACAGGAAATCGGACCCTGTAAAGTCGGCCACGGCATAGGGGTCATCCTCGCTGCCCTGGATCAAGATGCGGTCGCCGCCGACTTCGATCATGACCGAGCCGCAGGTTTCGTACATCACGAGGTCGAAAATCGATCGCACACCGCCGTAACCCGACAGGTCAATCCGGTCGTAACCCACGGAGTAGTCGGTGATAATATCGAGATTGTCATCGGCGACAAACTGAAAGAGGTCTTGGCCGCCGTCGCCGGTGAGCATGTCGGCTCCGGTGCCGTCCACGAGGATGTCTGAACCGCCGCGGCCTTCCAACCGGTCGTTGCCGCCTTTGCCTTCGATCACGTCAGCGCTTGATGTGCCGCGCAAGAGTTCGTTGCCCTCAGAGCCCGAGATCACGTCTTCAAGCCCGGCCATATCCAGTTCTACCTGGGTGATCCCGTGGTCGGTGTCCGAGCTGACGAGAATGGTGGGCGTGCCGTCGATGACCCGCGCATCCAGCCCCGACACGTTGTCGAGCGTGGTTTCATAGGTGTCGGCTAGGGCGCCGTAGTCCCAGAAACGCCCGCCGTCGCGCAACTCTAGTACCGAGATGCCGTCGTCGCTGCCCGCAGCTACAACAAAGCTGCGGCCTTCGTAGTCGAACGAGGTCAGTTCGCTTGCGCCCTGGAAGCGGGTGTCGAGCGTGTCGATCAAGTGGTCCACCTCCGAGAGCGTCCCGTCCGTGGCGATCCGAAAGACGGTCAACGACGAAGACCCGGCCGAGGCCATCACCAAAAACTCTTGGCCGCCCACGGTCACGGTTTCGAGTGCGGCGGGACGCGAAAAGCCGCTTTCGTCGCCTGGAGCCACTGTGTCTCCCAGGGTCAGCCGCCCGTTCGAACCGATGGAATACGCGGCGAGCCCGGCGTCATATCCTGAGGCCACAAAGAGCATTGCTGTGCCGTCCACCGAGGCGCTGGCCATGGCGCGTACGTCGCCCAAGTAAGTTTCGGCCGTGTCCGAGAGCGTGGCGACTTCGTCCATGGAGAGATCGCCCTCTAGCCGGTAGGCGTCGAGCCCGCGCCCCGCTAAGTCCGCGGCGTAGACAAAAGTGTCGTCGCCTAGGGTCACTGCGTGGGTTAGGCCTAAGCCCCCCACGCCCGGGGCAGTGCCGTCGAGCGCGCCGTCAAATTCATAGATGCGCACCTGATCTTCGTAGCGGGTAGCGGGGATGATCACGGTTTGTCCGTCCACCTGGGCCAGGGTCAAATTCCAGGCGGTGCGGATGCCCGACGTGCTGGAATAACCTTGGACGTCCCGCTGGGTGCCGATGGTGCCGTCGAAGTCAAATACGGTGATGGCGCTGTCTGCCTCGGCGCTGACCACCACGTGCCAATCGTCGCCGAACTGCGCAAATGCCACGTCAGAGGCCCCTTGCAGCAGGCTGCTGTGGGTGTCGATTTCTTGGTCTGCGATCATAAAGCCGATCATCTTCAACGCTCCGATTTTGTCTTCGGCGCGCCGGCTCATTTGAGCTCATCCGCGCGATCACCGGGGGTCAGATGGGGCGCAGAGTGTTACCGGATTCTTGACGTCTAAAATGCAAGAAGATCCAATTATGGTATTTATTTTATAATTTTATCAATTATCTATCATACATTTCTAAAGTATTTTTTAGGATCGCCAAAGCTATGGCGCAGGTGTTCGCAAGACCGGCGCTCAAAGATGCGATGGCCCAGCGCTTTGCTGGTTTTCGTCAAATGGAAGTGGGTCGAATAAAGCACGCTCCAATTTGCGGCATTAGGGCCGACTTAACCTTTGGGTGCCTGGAATTCGCCGAAAAATTGTCCCGAAAGCCGCGCAACCGGATCGCGGTATTTCAAGTTTTAACGATCACAAATTGCGGTTTTGGGTCGCGCACGAGGTGCAAACCGGGCTCAAGCCGGGGTCGATTCCCGGCGTGGGGCCGCGGGTCTTCAGGTGTTGAAGAGAAAGTGCAGCACGTCGCCGTCCTGGACCACGTAGGCTTTCCCTTCGGCGCGCATCTTGCCCTTTTCCTTGGCCGCCTGTTCCCCACCGAGCGCCACATAGTCGTCATAGGCGATGGTTTCGGCGCGGATAAAGCCGCGCTCAAAGTCGCCGTGGATGACGCCTGCAGCCTTGGGCGCGGTTGTGCCCACCGGCACGGTCCAGGCGCGCGCCTCCTTGGGGCCCGCGGTAAAGTAGGTCTGCAGGCCCAAAAGCCCGTAACCCGCGCGGATGAGCCGGTCGAGCCCCGGTTCGCTCAGCCCCAGGTCGGCTAGGAATTCCGCCGCCTCTTCGCCGTCAAGCTGGGCGATTTCCTCTTCGATGGCCGCCGAAATCACCACGCAGGCGGCACCTTCGCGGGCGGCCATTTCAGCCACGCGGGCCGAAAGGGCGTTGCCGCTCTCGGCGGCGGCCTCTTCCACGTTGCAGACGTAAAGCACGGGTTTTGTGGTCAAAAGCCCCAGGCGTTTCCACGCGCGGCGATCGTCGTCGGCGACCTCGACCGTGCGTGCTGGCCGCCCGTCTTCCAGCGCTGCTTGCGCCTGGGCCAAAAGCGCGTCCTCTTGCACAGCGTCCTTGTCGTTGCCCTTAAGCTTGCGGACCAGCCCCGTGCGCCGCCGCTCGATGCTTTCCAGATCGGCCAGCATAAGCTCGGTCTCTATGGTCTCGGCATCGGCCAGCGGGTCGACCCGCCCGTCCACATGGGTCACGTCGCCGTCTTCAAAACACCGCAGCACATGGGCGATGGCGTCGCATTCGCGGATGTTGGCCAGGAATTGGTTGCCCAGTCCTTCGCCCTTGGATGCCCCTTTCACCAGCCCGGCGATGTCCACGAAGGTCATGCGCGCGGGGATCACGCTCGCGGATTTGGCGATGTCGGCAAGCCGGTCGAGCCGGACGTCCGGGACCGACACCTCACCCACGTTGGGTTCGATCGTGCAGAACGGAAAGTTCGCGGCCTGGGCCGCGGCGGTCTTTGTCAACGCGTTGAAAAGCGTCGATTTGCCCACGTTGGGCCTGCCCACGATGCCGGTCTTGACCCCCATCCGTGTCACCTTTTGCGAAAATCTGACGGGCCTTTAGCGGGGGTGCCCGGGGGAGGCAAGGGTTGCGGGCGCCCCGTCCTACGCTATCCGCCCAGGCGGCGCTGGTCTCGGGCGTCTTCGCGTGCGTGAAAGACGATGAACCACGCCAGCAGGATAAACATCGGATGGGTCAGTCCGCCCGAGAAAAAGATGGCAGGAACTCAGATCAAAAAGGTCACAATCGACAGGATCAACCGCCCGGTCAGGAGGATCGACAGCGGTGGCAAGAGAAGAGCGAGGATATAATTCATAGGTGAGAAGTGGGTTTTGGGGTGACTGCTTTGAAGGCGCGCCGAAAGCTTGTGCCATGAATTTTGTTTGTTGGATGGCCCGATCACGGACCGGCGACGCAACGTCGTTTTGCGCGGTGGCTGGAAAGGTGTCCATCACAGCAAGCCCTAGGGCGCACCGATAGTCTTGTCCGCAACAAATCAGAGCGCCGCGCGCCGGTTTTGTCAGCCCGATTTTGCACAAAGGTCAGCCTCAATCAGTGCCATGTTTCGCGCCATTGCACCCCCCGCTTCGATTTGCCCATTGATCTAACGCGCGCCATTGGGCACATCGCGGTGGTCCAGCCAGAAAGGTCCCGCTATGAGCCCGCATCCCAGCCGTATTGATGCAAAGTTTGCCGCCCTGCGTGCCACCGGGAAAAAAGCCTTTGTCAGCTATATCATGGCGGGAGACCCTGACGTGGAAACCGCCCAAGCGGTGATGGACGGACTGCCGGGGGCGGGGGTGGATATCATCGAACTTGGGCTTCCGTTTACAGATCCTATGGCCGACGGCCCGACGATCCAGGTGGCCGGGCAGCGGGCGCTTGAGGCGGGGATGACGCTCGACAAAACGCTCACCATGGCGCGGCGATTTCGGGACCAGGACAACGACACACCGATTGTTCTGATGGGCTATTACAATCCCATCTATAGTGCCGGGGTGGAGACATTTTTGGCCCGCGCGAAAGAGGCCGGGATCGACGGGCTTATTGTTGTCGACCTGCCGCCAGAAGAGGATGCGGAGCTTTGCGAGCCAGCCAATGCTGCGGGCCTGCACTTCATTCGCCTGGCCACGCCGACAACTAACAATAAGCGCCTGCCGGCCGTGCTGCGCAATACCTCCGGGTTTATCTACTATGTGGCGATCACGGGGATCACAGGCGCTGGCAGTGCGAGCCCCGAAACCGTGGGCAAAGAGGTTGCGCGTATCAAAGATGCCACCGACTTGCCCGTTTGCGTGGGCTTTGGCATCAAAAGCGCCGAAGACGCCCGCGCCATGGCTGCGGTAGCTGACGGTGCGGTGGTGGGGTCGTCCATCGTGGCAAAACTTGCGGCTGGCGAGCCGCCCGAGACGGTCTTGGCTTTCGTGGCTGACCTAGCTGCAGGCGCCCACGCCGCCTGAAGCCGCGCGCAAATCGAACAAGACGCCTGCGCAAGGCGCCTGGCGCATAGCAATCCAACCGAGGGGCGCCGCGTGCTTTTGAAACACTGCGCGGCACCGGGTCCACCATGTATGAGCCGGGGTTTGGTCGACAGAGACCAGCGGCCAAAGCCTCCGGCCGCGGCGGCTTGCCAACCTGACTAAAAGCCCGCACCGTCCGGCTATGACCCCGGTAACTTCCTTTCGGACCGCTTTCGCGGCCGCGTTTTTTGCGCCGGTTGCCGCCGAGGCCCATGCCAGTGATCAGGCTTTTGTGCTGCTGTTGCCGACTGGGGTCTACACGGCGGTTGGGGTGCTGGTGGTGGCGGCTACAGTCCTGCTGATTGCCCGGTCGCCCGATCGTCTGGCGCGTGCCTGGGCGGCGTACGCACCTCTACAAGTGCCCGGCGGACAACTCTGGCTGAGCGGGCTTTCGGCGGCGGTTTTGGCGGTGCTGCTTCTGAGTGGGGTTTTGGGCAGCCGTG
>JBCCMR010000203.1:0-6535 GCA_039026255.1 Pseudomonadota bacterium | reverse complement strand
TGGCCGCTTGGCAGACCTCGCCTTGGGCGGCCTCCTGGGCCACGGCGGTCGCCACAGCAAAATCGAGCCCAAGGAGCGCGGCCATGGCGCCTTCGCCCACGGGCACCGCCGCCTGCATCGCCTGCCCCCGCACCCGCAAAAGCCGGGCCGTATCAGCCAGGCCAAGCGCCCCGGTCGCGCAGAGCGCGGAATATTCGCCCAGCGAATGGCCCGCGACAAACCCCGCCTGGTCGATCGACACCCCTTCGGCATCAAGCGCAGCTATCGCCGCCATCGACGTAGCCATCAGCGCAGGTTGGGCGTTCTCAGTTAGCGTAAGGTCGGAAACATCGCCGCCCCATATCAACCCGGACAGATCCTGGCCGAGGGCGTCGTCGACCTCTTCAAAGACGACCTTCGCCGCCGGGTGGGCATCCGCCAGATCGCGGCCCATCCCAATTGCCTGAGCCCCTTGGCCCGGAAACACAAACGCGCGCATGGCTTCTCCACCCTCGTTTTCCCGCGCCTCCTCTATCGGCCGCCCTGGCCCCTGGCAAGCGCGGGTGCAAACGCGTGTGACAGGTCCCAAACTGCCCGCAGAACGCGGTGTTCGCCAAAACGCACCTTGGCGCCACGGGGCCGTGCTATAGGTTTTAGACTACGTGAACCGCTTCGGAGGCCAGCATGCCCGCCCGCAACACCGATCGCCACTACGGATACGTCACCAAAACCTTCCACTGGTTGACGGCACTTTTGATCTTTAGCGCCTTTGGCCTGGGTATCTACGGCATCAACGCCCCCAAAGAAACCGAAGCTGATATTGCCGCGCTTGCCACCGTCTTTTCCATCCACAAAACCGTGGGCATCGCTGCCTTTTTTGTGGCGCTTGCGCGTATCCTTTGGGCGGTGACAAACCAGAAACCCGGGCTGATGCATCCCGAAGCCCGTGTGCAAAACTGGGCCGCAGAAGTGGTACACTGGACCCTTTACGGGTCGATGGTGGCCGTGCCTTTGTCCGGTTGGATCCACCACGCGGCGACAACGGGTTTTGCGCCGATCCTTTGGCCGTTGGGCCAAGGCCTGCCGCTGGTGCCGAAATCCCCCGAAGTCGCCTATTTGTTCAAGGTCCTGCACTGGATTTTTGCGATGCTGCTTTTGGGATCGCTCGCACTCCATGTGGCGGGGGCGTTGAAGCACCATGTGATCGACCGCGACGCTACGCTGCGTCGCATGCTTTTTGGCACAGCGACCGTGACCGGTCTGCTGGCGCCCCACACCCGCGGGCCGATGGTTGCGTCCTTCTCTCTCTGGATCGTGGTGATCGCGGGGGGTACGGCTCTTGGCTGGCCCGATGATCAAGCGGCACCGACACAAGAACTGGCCGCGGTCGAAAGCGATTGGCAGGTCACAGACGGCACCCTTGGCATCGCGGTGACGCAGTTTGGCAGTCAGGTAGCGGGAGAGTTTTCCGATTGGACGGCGGAAATCGCCTATGACCCGGACACCGGTACAGGCGATGTAACAGTGCGCATCAACGTGGGCTCGCTCACGCTCGGGTCGGTGACCGACAATGCCAAATCCGCCGATTACCTCGCCGCTGAGACATTTCCCTTTGCCACGTTTACGGGCACGATCGCCCGCCAGGAGGGTGACGCGCACACCGCCCAGGGGACGCTGACCCTGCGGGGCCAAGACGCGCCGGTTACGCTGGATTTTGATCTGGTGGTCGAAGGCGACGGGGCGACCATGGCCGGATCCGCTACCATTGACCGGCGCGATCACAACGTGGGCGACGTGCAGCCGACGGAGTCAAACCTGGGTTTTTCAGTTGGTGTGACAGTGACGCTAACCGCTACGCGTGGCGAACTGGGCGTCTAGGGAAGGCCGCGCCCGAAGAAGCTTCTTTCGTTTCCGCGCTTGACGGCAATGGGTGCGATCATTGCGCACGGGGCCGCCCATGGCAGAAGTTTCCTAATGGATCTTCTGTGGACGACAAAAAAAGGGCGGGCCCGCGGGCCCGCCCTCTTTCGATGGCGCCCGCTGCGCTTAGCCCGCAGCTTGTGCTTCTAGCGAAATGGTAACCTGGACCGCATCGCTCACGGCGGGGGCGAAGGCGCCCAGCCCAAAGTCCGACCGCATCACGGTCGTCGTCGCGTCAAAACCGATCCACGGCTTGCCCGCCATCGGATGCTGGGCGGCCTTGTTGAGCTTCGCGTCAAGCGCCACGCTTTTGGTCACGCCGTTCATCGAAAGATCACCCGTGATCACGGCAGTGTCATCTCCCGTGACCTCAATCGACGTGGAAGTGAAGGTCACCAGATCACCGTCCTGAGCCCCGAAAAAGTCACCCGACATAAAGTGACCGTCGCGCTGTTCCCAGCCGGTGAACATGCTTTTGACCGGCATAGACACCGCAACGGAGCTTGCCGCTGGGTCATCGGCATCGAACATAATTTCCCCAGCAAAGCCCGAGAACATGCCGTAAGTGGTTGAAAAGCCCAAGTGGTCATAGCTGAAGATCACTTGGCTGTGGCTCGAGTCGAGCATGTATTTTTCGGCGTCGGCAAAAGCCGCGGTTCCAGCGATCAGCGCTGCGGCGGCGGTGGCACATGCGGTTTTCATCATGGGGTGTTTCCCTTTTTAGATGCGTGGACTGATGCCACGTATGTCGGCTGAAATCACGCCGCGGCAAGCTGGCACAGTGCCAAAACACTGTTGCGCCTAGCCGAACAGGACTTTGCCCCGTGCGAGCGGTCCAACGGCGGTTGCAATCGCGCGCGCCGCGTGGCATTGCCGCCGGGTCCGCAAATACACTTACGCGAAGGCCTCTCGTACCGGAGCGCGGACGTCACTGCTCCGGTTTTGAAGCCCGCCAAACATGGAAGGAAACGTGATGGCGCTCTACGAGCACACGTTTATCGCGCGCCAGGACTTGTCCAACGCGCAGGCCGAAGGGCTCATGGAGCACTTTTCGGCGGTTCTGACAGACAACGGGGGCACCGTTGTGGACAGCGAATACTGGGGGCTCAAGACAATGGCCTTCAAGATCAACAAGAACCGCAAAGGCCACTACGGTTTTCTGAAGACCAGCAGCCCCGCAGAAGCAGTGCACGAAATGGAACGGCAGATGCGGCTCCACGATGACGTGATGCGGGTACTGACCATCAAGGTCGACGCCCACGAAGAGGGCCCGAGCGTGGTCATCCAGGCCAAAAACAGCCGCGACGAACGCCGTCGCGAGCGTAGCTAAGGGGACCCATCATGGCCACGAAACCGTTTTTCCGCCGCCGTAAATCTTGCCCTTTCTCGGGCGATAACGCGCCCAAAATCGACTACAAAGACACAAAACTTTTGCAGCGCTACGTGTCCGAGCGGGGCAAAATCGTTCCGTCGCGCATCACCGCCGTAAGCGCCAAAAAGCAACGCGAATTGGCCCGCGCAATCAAGCGCGCCCGTTTCTTGGCGCTTTTGCCCTACGCCGTGAAGTAAGGAGACGACCGATGGATGTGATCCTCCTAGAACGGGTGGCCAAGCTAGGTCAGATGGGTGACGTGGTCGCTGTCAAACCCGGCTACGCGCGCAACTTCCTTTTCCCTCAGGGCAAAGCTTTGCGGGCGTCAAAAGCCAATATCGCCGATTTCGAAGGCCGCAAGGCCCAGCTTGAAGCGCAAAACCTGGAGTCCAAAGCAGAAGCGGAGGCCGTGGCCGCGAAACTGAACGGGCAGCAGTTTGTTGTGATCCGTTCCGCATCGGACTCAGGCGCGCTCTATGGGTCGGTAACAACCCGCGACGCCGCCGCTGTAGCCAAGGAAGAAGGCTTTGCCATGGACCGCAAGCAGTGTGTTCTGGAACGCCCAATCAAAGAGCTTGGTCTCCACAAGATGGCGGTTGTTCTTCACCCCGAGGTCGAAGCAACCGTCGAATTGAACGTGGCACGCAGCACAGAAGAAGCAGAACTGCAAGCTTCTGGAAAGTCGATCCAAGAGCTGCAAGCGGAAGAGGACGCCGCGGCGGAGTTCGAAATTGCCGAACTCTTTGACGATATCGGCGGTGCCGCGCTGGACGAACTGGAAGACGCCGTGCCCGGCACCGAAGATGAAAGCGGCCAAAGCAACACCCAGGCCCCCGACGACACCGCACGGACCTGATCCCGCGACACCGCAAAAGGCGCGTCTGCTTTTCAGGCGCGCCTTTTTTGTGCCTGCAGCCAAAATGTCATGCCCGGTGAAACCCGCATGCAGGCGGGGCGGCAAAGTCACGCCGGCATGTAGGTTGTCGGTATATTTTCCGTGCACTACTGGCCCATGGCGATCCATACTCCATATGCAATGACACAGAGACGCAAATCCATCACGTAACCAAATCAACACAACGCCATCCAAAGCAGGAGACGTAACCCATGAAAAAAATCGCACTTGCCACCGCTGGGATGCTGGCACTCGGACTAGCCACCAGCGCTTACGCTGCGGGGGGCGGAAGCGGATCCACGTCGACGACCAAGCAATGCAAATCGGGCGAGGTTTACGACAAGAAAACTAAGTCTTGCAAAGGTGCGTCGCGCGGCGTGGTCCCCGATGACGACCTTGTCGCCGAAGCGGTTGGCCTGGCTTACGCAGGCGAACACCAGTGGGCCGCTGACCTTTTGGTCCTGGCGGAAAATCCTGAAGACCCGCGCATTTTGAACTACCTCGGGTTCACCCACCGCAAGATGGGCAAAATGGAAGTGGCCATGGACTACTATATGCGTGCGCTGGCCATCGACCCTGACTACAACCTGGCGCGCAGCTACATGGCGCAGGGCCTGGTCGCCGACGGCAAAATTGATGAAGCGGTCCGGCACCTGGATGAAATCCGCGCCCGCGGTGGCAAAGATACCTGGGCCTACACCATGCTTGCCAACGCAATCGAAGGGCAGTCGGACTACTAAACTGCCCAAAGCAAACGAAAAGGACCGCGCTGCAGAGGTGCGGTCCTTTTTATTGGTCGCTGGTCGTGGCAGCTGCTACTGCGCCGCTTCGGCGTAATCGCCCCGCGCCGGGTAGTCCTTAGCATCCACAAACTTGATCGCCCCGAGCAGATCGTCCAACGGAGGGCGCGCAAACGGCATGTTCTGGACGTTTGCGTAGAGGAGCCTGCCGTCGGCCCGCACGATAAAATGTCCGGGCTCGTTAAACAGAGACGGCTCAGTGTCCCGGATAGGCGCCGATACGTATAGGCCCCAACTCCGCGCCTGGGCTAACGTCAACCCATACCCGATCGGCAGCCGGGTCACTTCTGCTTTTTCGGCGGTGGCTTGGGCGCGGTCCGCGTCGTCCATACTTATGGCCATTACCGTCGCACCCGCGGCGGCAAAATCGTCCATGGCACCCTCAAGGGCGGTCAGTTCCCGTATGCAGATCGGGCAGTGCAGACCCCGGTAGAATACTACGAGCGTTCCGAAGCGCCCCGCACCCTCGGCTAAGTCTAGTGTGCCTCCGCCAAGTTTTGGGACCGCCAGCCCCGGAACAGGGTCATTAGGCATAAGCATGTGTCGTCTCCTGTGTGTGCCAAGTTGCCGCAGCACTTAGCCCAGGCGGACCCCGCCGCAAGTGACGACACAAATCCGTGACTTTTGTGCTGCGAGACCCATATGCGTGATCACCGGAAAGAGGTTGGCGCCATGCAAAAAGATCCGTCGCGCAACGTTTTAGGGGGCGCCCTTGAGGACTGCTCTCACGAGCCGCTTACAGGCTTTTTCCGGGACGGTTGCTGCAACACCAACGACTTGGACACCGGGCGCCATACAGTCTGCGCGATCATGACAGCCGAGTTCTTGGCGTTTTCCAAATATGTTGGCAATGACCTGAGCACTCCACGCCCTGAGTTTGGCTTTCCCGGGCTTGAACCTGGCGACCGCTGGTGCCTGTGCGCGGGACGCTGGGCCCAAGCTTTCGATGAACACGCTGCGCCGCAGGTTGTGCTAAGCGCAACCCACGAGAGAACGCTTCAGATTGTGACACTTGAGGCGCTAAAAACCCACGCGGTGGATGAGGCCTAGCCCTTCAGCAGGGCCACTTAAACCCGGCTTTTATATTTTAGGTTTATCGCCGTCTCTTGCAGGGTATTCAACGTGGCAACCTCCGGCGTTTTCTGCGGAGCCTTTACCGGCCCTGCGGTGCAATACCGCAAAGCACAGGCATCACCTAGGTAACGGTCGCGCGTTGCGCTTTATGCGGCAACCCCACGCTTGGGTCTGTATGCAATTCATAGGTCTGCAACCGAAGGCAGCAGAGCTCAGAGCCCCTAATCGCCCGCAATCGTCGTCTGATGCGGCTGACTTTTTTTAAGTACTTTTACAGAGAAGAAGGGGCAAAGCCGACGTGCCCAAGCAACCGGGGCCAGTCCCGCAGCCCGGTTCCGCAGACCTTCGGTTATGCAGGCTTGCGACGATGGTCGCTTTTCTTCTTTGTCCAAATACTCAAAAATCCGCTTGCCTTTCACCTCCACGTCCAAGTTGGGGGTCGTGGACGTGCAACGTTCGTCGCGGCGCCGCTGGCGCTTTGACCACACCGAAAAG
>JBCCMR010000202.1:0-6550 GCA_039026255.1 Pseudomonadota bacterium | reverse complement strand
TGCAACTAAACCATTGAATTTGAAATAAAACTTTAGGCTTTCGAGACCGCCCCGTTCGACCACTCCGGCACCTCTCCGCTCACGCCGCCTGTTAGGCGCTCTCGCCTTTACTCGCAAGTGTCTTTTCCGGGCGGCTTTGCCCTGGACAGCCCCGGTGGGCGGCTGTCAGATACGGAGCGAAGAAACCGAAAGGGCGGAGATGGCAGCGGCCAGGGTCAAGGACCTTCTTTCAGCGGCAGAAACTGCGGCCCGGGCCGGGGACGCGTCCCGCGCGGTCACGCTGTATCGCCAGATTCTTGCCCAGATGCCCAAACATTCCAAAGCCAAGAAAGCGCTGGCGCGGCTTGAACGGTCGGGCGGCGCACGTCCCCGCCTAACCCAGGCCCAAGCGCAAGGGGTTTTGGCGTTAGCCAATCGCGGCGCTTTCGCCCAGGTCATTACCGGTTGCGATACGCTTTTGGCGGCGGTGCAAGCGGAGGCGTTTCTCCATAACCTCAAAGGTTTTGCCCAGACACAAACGGGCGATGTCCCCGGCGCAGAGGCCAGCTATCGTGAAGCCCTGCGCATTGATCCGCGTTTTGTCGACGCCCGCGGTAACCTAGGCGCGCTTTATGTCCAGGCGGGTCGCCATGGGGAGGCTGTCAAAAACTTGCGTCAGGCCTTGCAAGAGCGTGAAGCCTGGCCCGAGGCGCAGCACAACTTGGGCGTCGCGCTGAAAGCCCAAGGCGACACGGTGGCGGCGTTACGGCACATAAACCGGGCGATTGCGTTGCGCCCGGACTACGGCAATGCCCTTAACAGCCGCGGGCTTTTGCACCGGGATGCCGGTGACCTGGGCCTGGCGCTCGTTGATTTTCGCGCAGCTTATGATTTGGCCCCGACCGATCAAGTGGTGGCGGATAATCTTGGCGCGGTCCTGGCCATGCTTGGGCGCGTGGAAGAAGCCCACGGGATCACCCGGGCGCAACGCAAGGCGGCACCCGACGACCCGGAGTTTCTTCAGCGGGAGGTGGTTCAGTTAAATGCTCTGGGCCGGGCCGAGGATGCGCGGGGCGCTGCAGAAGCGTTGCTTGCGCTTTCGCCGCAAAACCCCGAAGCGCTCGGACTTGTTCTGCGCCTGGGCCCTGAAGACGCCCGCGTTGCGCCGCGCGCCACGCTTTCGGCCCTGGCCGAAGACGCAAAAACGCCGGCGCAGACCCGGGTGCTGGGCGCTTTTGCTCTGGCCCGCGACGCCGAAGCCCGGGGCGACGCCGCGGCCGTGGCCCGGTGGCTTGACCTAGGTAACAGTACAAACCGCAAAACGCTGCCGCCCCTCCCGGTGAGCGATGCCGCCCGGTTTGAGCAGGCACGGCGCACCTTTGCGGACGGTTTGCCAAAGGGCTGGGCGGGGGCCGGGGACCCTAGCCGAAAGCCCATCTTTGTGGTCGGCATGATGCGATCGGGTACGACCCTAGTGGAGCGGATCATCGCCAGTCACAGCGCTGTCTTCGCGGGCGGTGAGCTGGGCGCGGCCACGGATTTTGGCACGCCGATCATGGCCCGCGGACCGCGAGCGCCGCGCAAGGCTGTGGCCGACTTCGCCCGCCGCTATCTGGCGGTGTTGGACGCAGTGGACACCGCGCACGCCCACATGGTCGATAAGATGCCTGCCAATTTTTTTATGGTGGGACTGCTCCATTCGGCTTTTCCGAATGCTGTGATAATTAACACCCAGCGCGATCCCCGCGACACCTGCTTTTCGATCTGGAAGAATTACTTCGACACCCAGGCGCACCAATACGCCTATGACCAGCAGGAACTGGCGGCCTTTGCGAATAACTACCGGGGCCTCATGGATTTCTGGGACGAGGTGCTGCCTGGGGTGGTGTTCCACATCCGCTACGAAGACCTTGTCGTCGATCAAGAGACGCAGAGCCGTCGCCTAATCGCCCACCTTGGGCTTGAGTGGGAGGACAACGTGCTCGATTTTCACCGGTCGCGCCAGGCAGTGCGGACCGCGTCGGTCAATCAAGTGCGGGAGAAGATTTATACTTCCTCCATCGGTGGATGGCAGCCGCATAAGGACCACCTCGCCCCGCTCCTATCTGGGCTCGACCGGGGGCTTTGGGGGATCGAAGGCTAAGGTTGCGCAACGGGCGCGGGGGCCTTGACAGCGCCGCGGCAAATCCGCATACGGCAGTTTCTGACTGCGGGCCGACCGTGCCCGCGCTGTGATATTTGCCCTAGCCGGGGCACGCAGTCCGAGGCGGTACATACCGAAACACCCGCGCCCCAGTTGGCCGGGGGCCACAGGGCGCGGCAGACAAAGGAATGGGACGGATGTTCGCCGTACTCAAAACTGGTGGCAAGCAGTATAAAGTTGCCGCAGGCGATGTTCTTCGGGTCGAAAAGATCGCGGGCAACGCCGGGGACAAGGTTCAGTTCAACGAAGTGCTTATGCTCGGTGGTGATAGCCCGGCCTTAGGCGCACCGCTTGTGGATGACGCCGGCGTTCAGGCGGAAATCCTTGAGCAGGGTAAAGGGCCCAAGTTGGTGCACTTTGTGAAGCGTCGTCGGAAGCACTCGTCCCAGCGTAAGAAAGGCCATCGCCAGCAGATCACGGTCCTGCGCGTGACCGATATTTTGACTTCTGGTGCTGGTGCATCCGGTGTCATGGCCGCCGTGGGTGGCGCTGGCTTTGTCGCCGCTGCCGCTGCGACACTGGCGAAAGCGGAAAAGCCCGCTGCAAGACCCGAAGCCCCGGCCGAAGCGGCCCCAGAAACGTCGGCCGCCGAAACAGCGGAGCCGGTAGCTCAAAAGCCTGGCAACCTACTGGCGGAAGCGCGCGAAGGCGGTCCGGACGACCTGAAAAAGATCTCAGGCGTGGGTCCCAAACTGGAAGGCCTTCTGCACAAGAACGGCGTCTTCCACTTTGACCAGATCGCAGCCTGGAGCGTCGAAGAGATCGCTTACATGGACGACCAACTGTCGTTCAAAGGCCGTATTGAACGGGATAACTGGATTGCTCAGGCTTCTGAGCTGATGAAAGGCTAAGGAGACAGCCATGGCACACAAAAAAGCAGGTGGTTCGTCCCGTAATGGCCGCGACAGCGTAGGTCGGCGCCTGGGCGTCAAAAAGTTTGGTGGCGAGGCGGTCGTCCCCGGCAACATCATCGCCCGCCAGCGCGGCAACAAATGGTGGCCGGGCCAGGGGGTGGGCCAGGGCAAAGATCACACCATATTTGCGACCGTTGAAGGTGCTGTGACCTTTCACAAAGGCTTCAAGGGCCGAACCTTTATTTCCGTGCTTCCAGTGGCCGAGGCCGCTGAGTAACCGAAACTCGAAACCAGTCAGCGCTTTGGGGGTCGGTTGAAAAACCGGCCCCCTTGTCGTTTTGGCATATCTGAAAGGGCTACGCTGATGGGCGATCTTTCAAAGCGTGCAGGCAGGGTCTAGGACATGGGGGTGGCTGTAGCCTCTTTTGCGGTTTTTGCGGCGTCCCAGGTGGGCACGCCAGGACCGGCCAATATGGCGCTTATGGCCACGGGCGCCCGCTACGGGTTTCGCGCAGCGCTGCCATTTGTGGCAGGCGTGGCGGTAGGCAAACAGTTTGTGATCTGGCCTATGGGGTTCGGCATTTTGACGGTGCTGACCGAATACCCGTTGGTCCATGGGGCGCTGAAATACGTGTCGGCTGCCTATATTGTCTATCTCGCGCGGCGCTTGGCCAGTTTAAGGTTGGCCAAGCGTGACGCGGGCGCTGCGGCGCCGGGCTTTTGGGCGGGGCTTGTGGTGCACCCGCTTAACCCTAAAGCCTGGGCCATGATCGCTGCGGGTTTCACCAATTTTGTTGGCCCTGATACGCCCGCTTTGACGGCCACAGCCCAGATCGCGGCGGTGCTTTTTTTGTGCCAGGTTGCGCTCCATCCTTTGTGGACCTGGGGTGGCGACCGCTTGGCGGCGGCGGTGGCCGGCACCTCGGTAGAGCGCGGGCTGATGCTGGCGCTGGCAGCGTTAACAGTCGCTTCGGTGGGCTTTGTTCTGATCCAGGGAGACATCCGATGATCCAAACCACGACCCCCCCTGACCTTACTGTCGAAACGGATCGCTTTAGCCTGCGGCCGGTTCGCAAATCCGACGCCGGGTTGATGACGCTTTATGCGGGCGATGCGAGGGTGGCGCGTATGACCACGACTATCCCGCACCCCCTGCCACCGGGGGCGGCCGAGGCGTTTCTTGGCACTGTGATGGCGCCTAATAGTGACGAAAAGGCCTGGGCCATAGACGGCGTAGCCCATGGCCACGGAGAGCTTTTGGGCCTTATCTCGTTGACCCGGGTGACGGAGGAACAGTCCGAGGTTGGCTATTGGATTGCGCCGCAATTTTGGAATACAGGGTTGGCGTCCCAAGCTCTTGGCGCGCTCCTTACCGCCAATCCCCTGGGCGACCGGTCTTTTGTGGCCTCAATCTTCCAGGACAACCCCGCCAGCGCGCGGGTGGTGACCCATGAGGGCTTTCGCCTGGTGGGCACGTCCGAGAAATTCTCCGTGGCCCGGGGCGCCATCGTGCCCACCTGGGACTACGTGCGCCAGCTTCACGAACCGCGTCTTTGACCCGATCCGGGCGATAGGCTATCGCCGGGGTGTGGCAGCCGAAAGGGTGCGCCAATGAAATTTCTTGATCTGGCCCGGGTGACGGTTCGGTCGGGCGCCGGCGGCGGCGGAGCGGTGTCGTTCCGGCGCGAAGCGCACATTGAATACGGCGGGCCCGACGGCGGCAACGGCGGGCGCGGCGGCGACGTGGTCGCCCGCGCGGTCGACGGGCTTAACACACTCATCGACTTCCGCTATCAGCAGCATTTCTTCGCCAAGAACGGTCGCGCGGGCATGGGACGCCAGCGCACTGGCAAGGATGGGGCGCCTATCGAATTGCGGGTTCCTGTGGGCACCGAAATCCTGGAGGCCGATCAAGAAACGCTGATCGCGGATCTGACAGCCGTCGGAGAAACTGTGACGCTGGCTCGCGGGGGCAACGGGGGCTTCGGCAACCTGTATTTCAAAACCGCCACGAACCAAGCCCCCCGGCGTGCTAACCCGGGGCAGCCTGCGGTAGAGCGCGAGGTTTGGCTGCGGCTCAAGCTGATCGCGGATGTGGGGCTTTTGGGGTTGCCCAACGCGGGCAAAAGCACCCTCCTTGCGGCCACTTCGAACGCCCGCCCTAAAATCGCCGACTACCCGTTCACAACGCTGCACCCGAACCTCGGCGTGGTGTCGGTGGACGGGCGCGAATTCGTGGTGGCGGATATCCCCGGCCTGATCGAGGGCGCGTCCGAGGGGCGCGGCATCGGCGATCGCTTCCTGGGCCATGTAGAACGCACGGCGGTGCTCTTGCACCTGGTCGACGGCACCGCGCTTGATCCGGTGGCCGACTACCGCACGATCCTGGAGGAACTGCGCAACCATCGCGACTTGATCGGTAAGCCGCGGGTGACGGCCCTAACCAAGGCCGACGCGATCCCCGCGGACATCCTAGACGACCTACGCGGGGCGCTGGCCCAGGCCTCGGGCACGCCAGTGCACGCGGTTTCGGCGGTCTCACGCCTAGGCATGACCGACCTATTGCGCGCCTGCCAGGGCGTGATCGACGCCGCCGCCGAGGCTGCGCGCCCGAAGGACGACAGCCCATGGCGGCCCTAGGCGACGACACTCAGACCCCCGGTCACGTGCTGGCCCGGGCGCGACGCATCACGATCAAGATAGGGTCGGCGCTTTTGGTCGATGCGGCGACGGGCGCCCTGCGCCGCGACTGGCTGGCGGCGCTTGCTGGGGACGTGGCCGTCCAAAAGGCCGCCGGGCGCGACATTCTATTGGTGTCGTCGGGGGCTATTGCCCTGGGGCGGCGGGTGCTTGGGCTTCCGGGCGGGGCGCTTTCGCTCGAGCAGAGCCAGGCCGCCGCCGCCGTGGGCCAGATCCGGCTGGCCCAGGCCTATGAAACCGCCCTTGCCCCCCACGGGATCACCGCGGGGCAGGTACTTTTGACCCTCGACGACAGCGAAAACCGGCGCCGCTACCTGAATTCGCGCGCCACGCTTTCGGCGCTCTTGGGGGCGGGCGTGGTGCCTATCATCAACGAAAACGACACCGTCGCCACGGACGAAATTCGTTTCGGCGACAATGACCGGCTGGCAGCCCAGGTGGCGTCCATGGCCGGGGCCGACGTGTTAGTCCTGCTGTCGGATGTGGACGGGCTCTACACGGCGAACCCGCGCCAGGACCCGAGCGCGCGCCATCTGCCCGAGGTCACGCGCATCACCCCCGATATCGAGGCCATGGCCGGCGATGCCGGCACCGCCGGCGCCCGCGGCGGGATGAAGACCAAGATTATGGCTGCAAAGACCGCCATGCAGGCCGGCTGCGCTATGGTCATCACCGAGGGCGCCGTGATGGGCCCCCTGGGCGCGCTCTCTCGCGGGGCGCGGGCCACCTGGTTCTTGCCCGCTGCCACGCCCGCGGCGGCGCGCAAGCAGTGGATCGGCGCCATGAAGCCGCGCGGCACACTGACAATCGACGC
>JBCCMR010000201.1:0-6553 GCA_039026255.1 Pseudomonadota bacterium | reverse complement strand
CCGACCGGTCGCCCTTCAATTTTGACATATCGGTTTCCGCCGACAAGAAACGTCGTGCTCGGGGGCGCCGAGGGATGTCCGGGGCATTTGAGACCTCTACACGCACCTGCGACAGTCCAGGCTGCGCCGAGCCTGGAAAATACCGGGCGCCGAAGAACCCCGACAACCTGGAAGAGTTCTACTGGTTCTGCCTGCAGCATATCCGCGAATACAATGCCAAATGGAATTTCTTCGAAAACCACTCTGAAGAAGAAATGGAAAAGCAATTCGCCGCGGACCGGGTTTGGGACCGAGATACCAAGCCGTTTCGCCGGTCAGCGGAGGAAAAGGCCTGGGCGCGCTTGGGCATCGAAGACGCGCACGAGGTGCTTGGCTCCAATGCCACACGCAACCCCGGAAAGGCAAATCCTGCCGGCGCCCGGCGCCTGCCGCCCGCTGAACGGAAGGCCGTAGATATTTTGGAAGCCCGCGACGATTGGACTAAAGCGGAACTGCGCAAGCAGTACAAAAAGCTGATTAAAGAACTGCACCCGGATATGAATGGTGGCGACCGTTCCGATGAAGACAGGCTCCAACAGGTGGTCTGGGCCTGGGATCAGATTAAGGACAGCCGGTCGTTCAAATAAAGCCCGGCGCGAGCGCTCCGGTTCTACGTTTGCCCTGGATTGACGCGGGCTTGGTAGCGCGCCCGCCGGGGCACCCGCACCGCCAGCATGTATTTTAACGCCCGACTGTCAAAGCGTCGCAAATCAAGCGCCTCATGCATGCCAAGGCTCCGTTCCCCGTTGATCCAACTTTCCACCCCGGACCGGCAGTAGAACGGCGCGTCGAGCATGTGTTTGACCTGGCGCGGGCGCTGGCCTGCGTCGCAGCGCATTTGCCGCGGTAGCGCCCAAAGCGTTCGGCGCATGGGCTGAAGGTCGGGCAGGGGGATCGGCTCCGCGCTACCGTTATGGTGAAACAAGAACCCCGCGGCGGTCTTGGCGCCCGCGCGGTCAATCACGTCGTAGAAACAGGCGGTACCTTCGCTCAATGGCATGCGCGACCAGGTCCAGTAGTTGAAATCCTGTTCCAAGGCGCGGGTGCCAAAATTGGCATCGAAATAGCCGTGCCCGGACCAGCGCCAGGACCCGTGGTCGAGGTCACAGTCGATGCGCGCGGTGGGGCCGAAGGGGCGCCAGACATGGGTGCCCTCGGCGGTGAGCGGCAGTTCGACCCCCGTCACCGCGCTGGGCGTGACCGTGATGCGCCCGGTGATGCGCGACCCGTGGGGGGTGGCCATTTCGTCCACATCCAGGATCAGCGCGCCGTTGTCCCATCTGACAGACGATGGACCGATATTGATGCGGTGCGCGGTCTGGGACAGCGTTGTGCGGCCCCGGTCCGTCATCGTCCAGCGGGCGGCAGGGCCGTAGAGCCCGATATTGACGCAGACGTGGTTTTCCGGATCGCGGCGCCCAGACCATTTGTACCAGGGCGAAAACACCGATCCGATAAATGTGATAACCGATATAGCGTAGGTGCCGCAGTCGCTTATGCCGTCGATGTACCACCAGGCATAGCCGTTCGGCGGGACCGCAAGGTTGAAGTTTGGACCCGCAAGATCGCCTCGGCCGCATGCATCCCGGAGAGCGCTGCCATGGGCACCCCCGCCCCCGGATGGGTTCCGCCCCCCGCCAGCCAAAGCCCCGGCACCCGGGTTTCCGCCGTGGGGCGCCGGAAGCTCGCCGTCACCCCGTGCGGGGATCGCCCGTAGATCGCGCCGTGGCTGCCCGGGTACCGGGCTGCGAACCGGTGCGGCGTCGCCAGATCCGCCACTGTGGGTTCCGGGCTCAGGGTCAGGCCGAAACTGGCCAGGCGCGTCAGCATCTTTCGGTGACATTGGGCGGTCTCCTGCGGGGTTTGGGTGTGCACGTCTGTGGACGCGGCATTGGCGATGATCTCGAAGCGTTCGAGCGGTGCTGGCCCGGTGGCGGGGTCAACGGGCCGGTCCTGGGCGCAGATATAGAAGCTGGGGTCTCGGGGCAGGCGCCCCCGGGCGATGTCCTCGAACTCGGAATTAGGGCTGTCGGCAAATAGCACCGTGTGGTGGGCCAAGACCGGGCCTTCGACTGCGGCGGCAAAGGACCAGACATTGGCCGACAGGCTGCGCGGGTGGGTTGCGTTGCGCCGGATGGCGCGGGCTGCGCCTGTAACGTCGCCCTTCGGCAAAAGCGCTGCCGGATCACCGGCAAAGACCACGTGGGGCGCGCGCAACTCTAACCCGCTGGCCAGGCGCACGCCTGCGGCCCGGGGGCCGTTGCGCAGCACTTCCGCCACCGGGGCGCCGGTTAGGACCGTGGCGCCCAGCCTTTCCGCTACCTGGGTCAGGGCTGCGGCTAGGGCCGAAAGCCCGCCCTCGACTGTCCAAACGCCCGCCCGCTCCGCCTGCCATATCAGCGCTAACACCGCCGGTGATGCGTTCGGCGCGCCCCCCACATATGTGGCGTAGCGCCCGAAGAGTTGCCGCAGGCGTGGGTCGCAGAAGCGTGCGTTCAAATAGGCGGCCAGGTTAGGCTTCAAAAGCGCCGGGATCAGCGCCGGGCGCCGCAGGGTGGCCGCCAGGATACCCGCGGCGCTGGGCCGGGGGGCGTGCATGACCGGGGCCGCGAAGGCGTCATGCATAGCCTGGGTTTCGGCTTCGAATCGGGCATAGTCGAGGGCCGCCCTGGAACCCAGCGCCGCGCGCACCGCGGTTTCATTCGCGCCAGCGTCCGAGGTTAGATCAAGCGCGGCACCGTCTGGCCACCAGTGGCGCGCCACGGTATCCGCCCGGTGAAGCGTCACATGGTCGTCAAGCCGTAATCCCAGGCGGCTGAATAGCGCATCGAAGACATGGCGTTTGGTCAGCACGGTTGGTCCGCAATCCACGGGCCCCGCGTCCGATGGCACGGCGCGTAGCTTGCCGCCGGTGACCGCGTCCGCCTCAATTAAGGTGACCGGCACGCCAGCACCCGCCAAAGTCACAGCCGCAGTGAGCCCGCCGATCCCGGCGCCTACCACAATCACCCCTTGGGCAGTGCCAACCGGTTGTGCTACTCCATCCATTGTCAGTCATAGTTGACATATACCGGGCTAATGTCCAGTATAATTGACATTTCCAACCCCTTAACCGGGCCGCAGAGCCAGCCCCGATCGGAGCCGCCATGGAACATCTCGAAGTGACCATCAAGCAGGTCCTGCTGTCGGCGACTGGGCCTTCGGCCCCGCCGAAGCTGGCGGCGGCGCTCGATTATGCGCTCTTTCCCGGTGGTGCACGGGTGCGGCCGCAGATACTTCTTGCGGTGGCGCGAGCCTGCGGGATTGATAACCCCGGGCTTTCGTTGGCGTCGGCTGCGGCGCTTGAATTGATGCACTGCGCAAGCCTTGTGCACGATGACCTTCCCGCCTTTGATGACGCGGACCTACGCCGGGGAAAGCCCAGTGTGCACCGTGCCTTCGGAGAGCCGGTGGCCGTGCTAGTGGGCGATACACTGATTGTTCAGGCGTTTGAGGCTGTGTGCGACGCGCGTTATGACGCCTCTGGCCGCCAACTTGCGCTTGCGCGGCGCTTGGCTCGTTACACCGGTGCGCCCCATGGCATCTGTGCGGGCCAGGGCTGGGAAAGCGAAATCACAGTCGATGTCGGTCTCTACCACGCGGCCAAGACAGGCGCGCTTTTCATGGCCGCTGCCGAGATGGGTGCGCTCAGCGCCGGGGGCGACCCCGATGCCTGGACCGAGATGGGCGCGCGCATCGGCGCCGCCTACCAGGTGGCCGACGACCTGCGCGACGCGCTCCTGGGGGAGGCCGAACTGGGTAAGCCCGCGGGCCAGGATGCCCGCCACGGGCGCCCCTCCAGTGTTGAAGAATATGGCGTGCAAGGCTCCGTCACCCTACTGCAAGACAGCTTAGGGGCGGCTATTTCTTCGATTCCGGCCTGCCCAGGCGAGGCCGAGTTGGCGATGCTGGTGCGTGCTCAGGCTGACCGCTTGGTGCCCGAGGGACTTCGGGCGCGCACCTGATGGCGCCCCTTGCGCTTGGCGACCGGCTTTGGCAGCGGGTCGTCGCCCGCCTGACCGATGCCGAAAGCCTGGCGCGCCTGGCCCGGATGCCGATCGCGCGTTGGTTTGCCCGACGCGACGCGACACGGCTTTTCGATTTGGTGGCCGGTTTCACCTATTCCCAGGTGCTCATGGCATGTGTGACGGGCGGTGTGCTCGACGCGTTGCGCGATGGCCCGCGCACCGAAGATGCGCTGGTCCATCGCACGGGGCTTGCGCCAGAACGGCTGACGCTTTTGCTGCGCGCAGCGCAAGCGCTTGATCTGGTTCGGCCGGCGGCGGGCGGACAGGTCATGCTTGGCCGCCTCGGCGCCGCGTGCCTTGGGGTGCCCGGACTGACTGCCATGGTTGCCCACCACCGGGCGCTTTACGATGACCTGCGGGACCCCATGGCGCTGCTTGCCGGCCCAGAACGGACGGAATTGGCCGACGTCTGGGCCTATGTGCACCGGGGCGGGATCGGCAGCATTGATGCCCAAATCGCCGCAGACTATTCGCGACTGATGTCGGAAAGCCAGGCCGCGGTTGCCCGCGAAACTCTGGCCCAGGTGGACCTGAGCAGGGCGCGCGCGCTCCTTGATGTGGGTGGTGGACAGGGGATGTTTCTGCGCGCAGTGGCCCAGGCTGCGCCGCACCTGCGACTAGGTCTTTTTGATCTTCCCCAGGTCGTGGCAGGCTTGGGCCTCCCAGCAGAGGTCTTTGGCGGGAATTTCAAAGAAGACGCCCTGCCCCAAGGTTTTGACACGATCAGCCTTGTGCGTGTGCTTTTTGATCATTCCGACGCAGACGTGGCCGCGCTTTTGGCCCGGGTGCGCGCGGCGCTTCCCCCGGGTGGACGGCTGATTATCTCTGAGCCTATGGCCGGCGATCGCCAACCCGGGCGCGCGGGCGATGTCTATTACGCGCTTTACACCGCAGCCATGATCACCGGGCGCACCCGGCGCCCGCAGGACATTACCGCTGCCCTCGGCGCGGCGGGCTTTGCCGTGGATCGCGTGCACGCTGACCGCAGCCCAGAGGTGACCCGCGTGATCGAGGCCCATGTTCCTGCGCCGCCTGCGGCCGGGTGAAAATCCAGGGCAAGACGGGCAAGAAGTGTGTCTAGATAGATTGACAATTATGACTGTAAATCTAGAATGACAAATCAAGACCCCCGAGGAATCGGGCAAATAAGAGGAGGCCCATGCAAGCCACGGCCGTCATACTAGAGGGAGCGCAGCATTTGCATGTCGACCAGGTTCGGATCACCGAACCGGGCGATGGGCAAGCGGTTGTGGACATCCTCTATTCGGGCATATCCACTGGCACAGAAAAGCTTTTCTGGTCTGGTGACATGCCGCCGTTTCCGGGCATGGGTTATCCGTTGGTCCCCGGGTACGAGGCTTTGGGCCAGGTCGCCGAAGCCCCCCGCGGGTCAGGGTTAAACGTGGGCGACGCGGTCTTTGTCCCGGGCGCCAGCTGCTACCGTGATCAGCGTGGCCTTTTCGGTGCCGCGGCCTCGCGGGTTGTGGTCGACACAGATCGGATAACTCGGGTGGACGCAGGCCACGGGGCCGAAGGGGCGCTGCTGGCGCTGGCAGCCACGGCGCGCCACGCGCTCGCTGGTCTTGATCGCGCGCTCCCCGAGTTGATCGTCGGCCATGGTACTCTGGGGCGTCTGCTGGCGCGGCTGACTGTGGCCGCGGGCGGTGACCCGGTGGTCTGGGAAACGGATCCCACACGTCGCGATGCCAGCGGCGCCTACCGGGTCTGTGCCCCCGAAGACGACGCGCGTCGCGACTACCGGACGGCCTATGATGCCAGCGGTGACGTAGCCGCGCTCGACCAGGTAATCATGCGTATGGCCAAGGGTAGCGAGGTGGTTCTGGCGGGCTTCTATGCACAACCGGTGGCGTTTGCTTTTGCGCCTGCGTTCATGCGCGAAACCCGCCTGCGGATCGCCGCCGAATGGACGCCCGAAGACCTCGTCGCGACGCGCGATTTGGTAGAAACGGGTGTGCTTTCGCTCAGCGGGCTGATCACCCACGAAGCCCCGGCAACCGACGCCGGTGACGCCTATCTGACCGCGTTCACCGATCCGGCCTGCCTGAAGATGATGCTGAATTGGAGGCCCTCATGAGCCTTGACGTCCCCAACTTGCGCGACGACGCGCCGAGCGCGGACGGACTGTCGGCCCAGCACAGCAACGTGCGCGGCGAAGCCCGGATCGAACTTCCCGAGGTCCCTGTGCGGGAGGCCACAAAAGACACGCAGATCATCGCGATCTATGGCAAAGGCGGCATCGGCAAATCCTTCACGCTCGCCAACCTGAGCCATATGATGGCCGAACAAGGGAAGCGCGTTCTGCCATCATATGGCTCAGGTTGGCGAGCGTGAAGGATTTGCCGATGCCGCCTTTGCCATAGATCGCGATGATCTGCGTGTCTTTTGTGGCCTCCCGCACAGGGACCTCGGGAAGTTCGATCCGGGCT
>JBCCMR010000200.1:0-6593 GCA_039026255.1 Pseudomonadota bacterium | reverse complement strand
GTTGGCGGCAGCTTCGGGGCGGGCAACTATGGAATGGCGGGTCGCGCCTATTCGCCTCGGTTCCTGTGGACGTGGCCCATCAGCCGCATTTCGGTCATGGGGGGCGAGCAGTCGGCAGGGGTCCTAGCTACGGTCAAGCGTGACGGGATTGAGCGGTCCGGCGGCACTTGGTCGGCCGAAGAAGAGGCCGCTTTCAAGCGCCCCACGCAAGAGATGTTCGCCCGCCAGAGCCACCCGCTTTACGCCAGCGCGCGGCTTTGGGATGACGGTATCATCGACCCCCGCGACACCCGGCGGGTGCTGGGGCTGAGCCTGGCGGCCTCGCTCAACGCGCCCATCGAAGAGACGCGCTTCGGCGTCTTCCGGATGTAGCCATGGCGCAAGTTCACGACCTTGCTGCCATTAAGGCGCGCTACCCGGGCGCCGAGACCTTTGCCTTTGGCGACAACGCGGAGCTTTGCGCCTATCTGCTGTCGCTCGTTCGCAGCGGGGCAAAGACCGCCACCTGCGGCGCGGTGCGCGACTTTGGCCCGGGCAAGGAAGCGATGCCCGCGGTGGGGCGCCGGGACATAGCGCTTAACTGGGACGGGTCGCCAGCCCTGGTGATTGAAACCCAGTCGGTGGTGCGGGCCCGGTTCTGCGATGTTGACGAAGCCTTTGCCCTGGCCGAGGGCGAAAACGATGATCTGGCGGGCTGGCGCGCCGACCACCGCGCCTATTTTGAACGCAACGGCGGGTGGACAGCGGACCTGGAGCTTGTTTGTGAGCGCTTCCGGGTGGTCGAGGATTTCGCATGAGTTTCGACAAAATCCTCATCGCCAACCGGGGCGAGATTGCCTGCCGCATCATCGACACCTGTCGGCGCCTGAGGGTGGCCACGGTGGCGGTCTATTCGGATGCCGATGAGGGCGCGCGCCATGCCACGCGCGCGGATGCGGCGGTGCGGCTTGGCCCGGCCCTGGCGGCCGACAGCTACCTGCGCGGGGACGCGATCATTGCCGCCGCCCAGGCCACCGGGGCCCAGGCCATCCACCCGGGCTACGGGTTCTTGTCCGAGAACCCGGAGTTTGCCCAGGCGGTGATCGACGCGGGCCTCACCTGGATCGGTCCTCCGCCCGCAGCGATCCGGGCGATGGGACTCAAGGATGCGGCCAAGGCAGCCATGGCGGAGGCGGGCGTGCCGGTGGTCCCGGGGTATCACGGCGAAGACCAGGATGACGTGCAACTAGCGCGGGAAGCGGATGCCATCGGCTATCCGGTGCTGATCAAGGCGGTGGCCGGTGGCGGCGGCAAGGGCATGCGTCTTGTCGAGACGCCGGACGGCTTCGCCGATGCCCTGGCTGCGGCACGGTCCGAGGCGCGCGCGGCCTTCGGCAATCCCGACGTACTGGTGGAGAAGTTCGTTGAAAATCCGCGTCACATCGAGGTTCAGGTTTTTGGCGACAGCCACGGCGGCGCGGTGCATCTATTTGAGCGGGACTGCTCGCTCCAGCGGCGCCACCAGAAGGTGATCGAGGAAGCCCCCGCTCCGGGTATGACGGAGCCGGTGCGCACGGCCATGGGTCAGGCGGCGGTGCGCGCCGCCCAGGCCATCGGCTACGCGGGCGCGGGAACTGTGGAGTTTATCGTCGACGGCACGGGCCCCCTGCGCGAAGACGGGTTCTGGTTTATGGAGATGAATACTCGGCTCCAGGTCGAACACCCCGTGACCGAGGCCATCACCGGCGTTGATCTGGTGGAGTGGCAGTTGCGCGTCGCCGCTGGCGAGCCTTTGCCCCTGGCCCAGGGCGATATAGCGATCACCGGCCACGCCTTTGAGGCGCGCATCTATGCCGAAGACGTGGCGGCGGGGTTTTTGCCTGCCACCGGCACCCTGGCGCGGTTGCGGTTTCCGCCCGGAGCGCGGGCCGACACCGGTGTGCGAGAGGGAGACACCATCACCGCATACTACGATCCGATGATCTCAAAGCTGATCACCCACGGTGCGGACCGCGACCAGGCGCTGGGGCGCTTGGCTGCGGCGCTCGACGCTACACAGGTGGCGGGTACGGTCACCAACCTGGCGTTCCTAAGTGCCCTGGCCCGCCACCCGGGCTTTGCTGCAGGGCAGGTGGACACGGGGCTTATCGCCCGCGATCTGGCAACCTTGACCGCGGCGCCGGTGCCCGACGGCGCGCTTGTGGCCCTTGCGGCCGCGGCCATGGGCGGCTTTGAGCATGTGCTAAGGGGTACTGGCGATGGACCTGGTGGTTTTGCCCCGTGGGTGCCCCTTGAAAGGCGCATGGCTATGGTCTGTGCCGGCGTGGATTATGACCCGGTTGTCACGGTCGAGAGGGACACGCTTCGGGTGGCCGTAGGGTCCGCGACACATCATCTGCGTTATTCGGGCGGCTGGATCATCGACGGGATGCGTCCGGGGGTGACCGTTGAGAACTTGGGTGATGCTGTTGCGATCTTCGGCGCGGGTACGCACCATTTCACCCCGCGCGACCCTTACAAAGCGGGATTCGAAGCTGCAGGGGAGGGCACGCTTAGCGCGCCCATGCCGGGATTGGTGAAAGCCCTGCGCGTCGCCCAGGGGGCAGAAGTGACCGAAGGCACCGTTATCGCGGTGCTCGAGGCAATGAAGATGGAGCATCAGATGCGCGCGCCTTTCGATGGGCGGGTGGCAGAGCTATCGGTGTCCGAAGGCGATCAGGTGGCCCACGGGGCGGCCATCGCCCGGGTGGAGCCAGCCGATGGCTGAGACAGACGTCCAGCGTGATCAGCCAACGGCTGAGATCTTTGAGGTCGGTCCGCGCGACGGACTCCAGAACGAGCGGCGCATGATCCCAACGGCAAACAAGGTCGCGCTGGTGGATATTCTCAGCACTGCCGGATTTCGCCGCATCGAGGTCGCAAGCTTTGTCAGCCCAAAGTGGGTGCCTCAGATGGCCGACGCGGCGGAAGTGCTTGCCAAGATCGTCCGGGCGCCCGGGGTGCGCTACGCAGCGCTCACGCCCAATATGCGCGGGCTCGACGGTGCGCGGGCGGCCAAGGCTGACGAAATCGCGGTCTTCGCCAGCGCCTCCGAAGGCTTCAGCCGCGCGAACATAAACTGCTCCGTGGCCGAGGCGATTGCACGTTTCACTCCGGTGATGGCTGCGGCGCGCGATAGCGGGCTGTCGGTTCGAGGGTATATTTCCTGCGTAACGGACTGCCCGTTTGATGGCCCTGTGGACCCAGGCGCGGTAGCGACCCTTGCGGCGCAGCTGTGGGCCCTTGGCGCCTATGAAATTAGTCTGGGGGACACCGTCGGTCGCGGCACGCCCGAAACGGTTTCGGCCATGCTTGACGCGGTTCTGGGTGCAGTGCCTGCGGATCACCTGGCGGGGCATTTCCACGACACGGCGGGCCGTGCGCTTGACAACATAGACGTGTCCCTTGACCGAGGTCTGCGGGTTTTTGATGCCTCTGTCGGGGGGCTTGGGGGTTGCCCTTACGCCCCGGGGGCAAGCGGCAACGTTGCGACGGAAGCGGTGCTAGACCTATTGGCCGCCCGGGGTTTTGACGCGGGGCTTGATCCCGACGCAGTGTTGCGTGCGGCCGAATATGCGAAAGGGTTGCGCGATGGCTGAAACGTTGCGGATCGAAACCGACGACCAGGGTGTGGCAACGCTTTGGCTGACACGGGCAGCGAAACACAATGCCATGAACGCGGCTATGATCGCAGAGCTTTCGGATGCCTGTGCCACCCTGGCCGCTGACAAATCCGTGCGCGCGGTGGTGCTCGCCGCCGAGGGGGCGAGCTTTTGCGCCGGGGGTGACCTGGCGTGGATGCAGGACCAGATCGCTTCGAACGCCGCTGAGCGGGCCGCAGGGGCGCGGCGTTTGGCGGCCATGCTAGGCGCGCTTGATACGCTACCGAAGCCGCTCATCGGGCGGGTCCAGGGGCAGGCATTCGGGGGTGGCATCGGGCTTATCAGTGTCTGTGATATCGCCGTGGGGTCCGCGGGCGCCCGCTTTGCCCTGACCGAAGTCAAGCTGGGAATTATCCCGGCAACAATCTCGCCTTATGTGATCAAGCGCATTGGGGAACCGGCCGCCCGGCGCATGATGATGAGCGGGCGCGTCTTTGACAGCGCAGGCGCGGCAGAGCTTGGCTTTCTGCACCGTGTTGTCGCGCCCGCGGACTTAGACGCCGCGGTGGGAGAGGAGGTGGCGCCTTTCCTCAGGGTGGCCCCGGGCGCCCTTGCGCGCACCAAGCAGCTTATCGCCGGGCAAGGCGGCGCGATCAGTGCCGCGCGCATTGAGGCCAGCATCGAGGCTCTCGTGGCTGCCTGGGAAGACCCCGAGGCCCAGGCGGGCATCGCCGCCTTTTTTGCCAAAGAAAAGCCTCCGTGGGGCTGATCCGCCATGCCGTAGGGGCGGCCAGAAGCTTCGCGCAGCCTTAGGCGAGCATGCCTTCCGGTGTGATTAGGGATTTGCCGCCGAGCCAGGGTAGAAGCGCCTCAGGCAATGTCACCCCGCCGTCTTTGGTTTGACCGTTTTCTAGCACCGCGATCAGGGCGCGCCCCACGGCCAGGCCGGACCCGTTTAGCGTGTGCAAAAATTCGGGCTTGCCGCCGCCGCTAGGACGAAAACGAGCATTCATGCGCCGGGCTTGGAAATCACCGCAAACGGAGCAGCTCGAGATCTCTCGGTAGGTGTCCTGGCCGGGAAGCCACACTTCGATATCGTGGGTGCGCCGGGCGCCAAAACCCATGTCCCCAGTGCAGAGCACAACGGTGCGATAGGCGAGCCCGAGCCGGTCGAGAATATCTTCTGCGCAGCGGGTCATGCGATCAAGCTCCGCTCGGCTTTCATCTGGGTGCGTTACAGAGACCATCTCCACTTTTTCGAACTGGTGCTGTCGCAGCATGCCCGCAGTGTCGCGCCCGGCGCTGCCTGCCTCCGACCGAAAGCACAGGCTGTGGGCACAATAACGGTGGGGGAGCGATGCGCCTTCCCAGATCTGGCCCGCGGCCAGGTTGGTGAGGGTGACTTCAGACGTGGGAATAAGCCACCAACCGTTGGTGGTTTGGTAGCTGTCTTCGGCGAATTTGGGCAGTTGCCCGGTGCCGTACATCGTCTCGTCACGCACCAGGACGGGGGTGTTCACCTCCGTCAGGCCGTTTTCCGACGTGTGAGTGTCAATCATAAATTGCGCCAGGGCCCGGTGCACGCGGGCCACGGCCCCCGACATCACCGCAAAGCGCGACCCTGAAAGCCGGGCTGCGGTTTCGAAGTCGAGACCGGCAGCCACGCACGGAATGTCGAAGTGTTCTCGCGGGCTGAAATCAAAGTGGGGCGGTGTGCCTATGCGGCGCAACTCGACGTTTTGGGCTTCGTCAGCGCCTTCGGGCACGTCGGTGTGGGGTAGGTTTGGAAGCCCAGAGAGAACTTGGCGCAATTCTGCGTCAAGCGTTTTGGCAGCCTCTTCCAAGCGCGCGATTTCGTCTTTTTTCTCTGTAACCAAGGCGCGCAGGCGTTCAAAGCCCTCGGTGTCGCCCCGGGCTTTTGCAGCGCCAACGTCTTTGGATGCGGCGTTACGCGCCGCAAGGGCCTGGTCGGCCGCGGCGATGGTGTCCCGGCGCCGGGCATCAAGCTCAAGTATCCCCGCCGCAGCGGGGGGGAGCCCGCGGGCAGCCAGCCCAGCGTCAAAGGCGTCCGCTTGGTCGCGGATAAAGCGGATGTCGTGCATAGGGCATGTCCTTGCCACGGAAGAGTGTGCCCGCGCCTGATAGGCCGGGATGGGCGCGGCGACAAGGGCACGAAAAGCGATGTAGGCCGGTGGGATTTGCGAGTTTCGCTCGCTTTGCGGGTCTATGGCCCCAACGACGTCCGCAAGCGGGTGCCAAAGCCGCGAAGTGGGCACGCCAATTGAGGACCGATGACGGGAACACGTCGCCTAATTCGGCGTCGCCAGTGAAGTGGCGTCCCAAATCGCTTTCGCCTCAAGCCTTAAACGCCGCCGTGTTCAACCTGGCAATCCTAAGAGCTGTTGTCCCAAGCTTCGCCGTCCTGGGCGCGGCCATATTTATCCGCGTCCCGCCGTGACGTATCTCGCCTGCGCGATCCTTCTGTGCCGGCAGCCAGGGGTCCCTTAGCCCTGCGTTAACGTGATCTTAAGACTTTGTTAAAGCGCTGCAGGGATGGTGGAGTTATGACCCGCCTTTGCTTTGCCGCCGCCTCACTTTGCCTTTGCCTAATCGCGTGCGACACGCCGACGATTGGGTTTTTACCTGACCGGTCGGTGGCCATGGTAGAAGATGGCATGCGGTTTCGAGTGCACCTGAAGGGCGACCGCGCGCAGGCCGTTCGGCTTTCTAACGTTGGTATTGCGCGACAGCGACAGGCGCGGGCGGCGGCTCTTCGGGTGATCGAGACCGTGTCCGGGTGCCGCGTTGCGCGCATCGAAGGGGGCTCAGACAGCGTGCTGACAAAAGCGCAGCTGTCCTGCTAGGGCGCGCCGCGCGCTAGGTCAGCCCCGCCTGCCGTTTGGCATTGCGCCACAGCCCCGCGAAGGTTTCGCTTGGCAGGACTTTGTCCGTCCAGGTGGCGGACTTCGGCGC
>JBCCMR010000199.1:0-6597 GCA_039026255.1 Pseudomonadota bacterium | reverse complement strand
GGGTTTCGCCCCCCGCGCGCGCCAGCCCCGCGATCCGGGCGGGGGGGGTGGGGTGGGTGCCCATAGCCTGGGGCTCCGGCTCGGGGGGGGGGGGGGGGTAAATGGGGGGCGTAAAAAAAAACGGCGCACCCGGGGGGGGCGCGCCGCAGGTCAGGTATCGCGCTGCCGCAGGGTCAAAATGGCGTGCCGCGGCAGCGGCTCCTTTGGATAAGCGCGCCTCAGGCGGCCCATTCCCAGGGGCGGGTGTGCGGGCCGAGTACCTCGGTCACGGCCGCGTCATCCACGTCACCGGTCTTTTTAAGCTGCGCCACCAGACCGCGCTTTTTGTCTTCTACGACCTGGGCCACGCGGGCGTTCACATTGGCGCCCTCCAGTTCCTTGTCGTAGATGCGTGTGATGGCCGCGCGCCGCAGGTCGGGCTTAAAGATCTTCCCCACAGCGGTTTTCGGCAGTTCCGACATCAACTCGATGTACTTGGGCACAGCAGCAGGTTCGTGGACATTCTTTTTGCAGAACTCCATCAGTTCCTGAACGGTGGCTTTGCCACCGGCCACCAGTTCCACATAGGCGCAGGGGATTTCGCCCGCGTGGGCGTCCGGCTGGCCGATCGCCCCGGCAAAGGCCACGTCCGGGTGCCCTGCAAGCGCCTGTTCGATATCGGCGGGGTCGATGTTGTGGCCGCCACGGATGATCAGGTCTTTGGCACGCCCTGTGATCCACAGGTACCCGTCGGCGTCAAATCGGCCCAGGTCGCCCGTGCGCAAGTGCGTGCCATTGGCAAAAAGCCCGACGTTCTTGGAGCTGTCGGTGTAGGTGTGTCCCGCCCAAACGCCAGGGTTTGACACACAGATTTCGCCCACTTCGTCGGTGCCGCATTCCTTAACCACGTTGCCTGCGTCATCGCAGTGGTAGATCTTGATATCCGTGTAGGGATAGCGCAGGCCCACTGAGCCCACCTTCTTTTCGCCCGCCATGGGGTTGCCGGACACCAGGCACGTGGCTTCGGTCATGCCGTAACCTTCGAGGATTTCCACGCCCGTCACGTCCTGGAAACGCTTGAACAGCTCCACCGGCAGGGGCGAGGACCCGCACATGGCGCCGCGCAGGGTCGAAATGTCGGCGTTCACCGGCCGCTGCATCAGGGCCGCGGCTGCGGTGGGTACGGTGACCATGTAGGTGGCCTTCCACCGCTCCACCAGCTTCCAGAAGTTGTCAAAGACGCCCTCACCGCGGTAGCCCGCAGGCGTCGGAAAGACGAGGTGGCTGCCAGCGGTTTGGTTCGAAGACCAGAACACATGGGCCGCCATCACGTGGAACATCGGCAGCGGGCAGATGATCGTGTCAGTTTCTTTCAGAAGCAGTAGTTCTCCGATCATCCCGTTGTAAAGGATGCCCGAATGCTTGTGCTGGGCAATCTTGGGCATGCCGGTTGTGCCGCCGGTGTGGAAATAGGCACAGACCGGGTCGTTGAGGTCTTCCTCAAAGGTCAGCTTGTCGGCCGGTTGGCTGGCCAGGGCGCTGTTAAACTCAATCACCTGGGCGTTGTGCTTCGTTTCAAGCTTGGGCCGGATAAAGGGCACGATCAGCTTTTTGAGGCCAGTCAGATGCGCAACCAAGTCAATCTCGACGATGTGGGTCACGCTCGGCGCCTGGGCCACGGCCTGGGCGGTCAGTTGCGCCACATCCGTCTTCGGGAAGGGCTTAAGGGTCACGACCACTTTAGCGCCGGTTTCGCGTAAAAGCGCGGCAATCTGGTCGGGCTTCAGGGTCGGGTTGATCGGCGCTACGATGCCTGCAGTCATGCCGCCCATCATGGTGATGACCGTCTCATGGGTCGTCGGCAGCAGATAGGCTACTACATCGTCATTGCCGACGCCCAGCGACCGAAAAAGGTTGGCGCATTGGGTGATCTTGCCTTTGATGTCGGTCCACGAAAGCGTGGTGGCCTTAGCGCCATCTTCCGAAAACAACTGAAAGCTGACCGCCGGGCGACTGCCATGTTTGGCGGTCGTTTCTTCCAACTGCTGATAGACGGTCTTCGCGCTCGTGCGCTTTGCCGCGGGCATTTCGTTTTCGACAGCCTCGACCGAAGCCAAGTCGACTAGATCAACCATAATGTTCCTCCCAATGTGGCGGTTTGGACCGCGCACGGTTCTCCTAGCGTCAAAATAAGAATACGCCGCCGTATCGCAAGAGTTACCCTAGGGCGGCCCGTGGATAATATGGTCGCTGACGGATGCGGTTGACACTTGCCGCGGCTTACCGGCTGAGATGTCATAGGTGGATGACATTCGCGGGCTCTACAGCCGGGTTGGAGACCTTCGCGCGATTTAGGCTGCAATGCCGTCGGTGAACTGCAATCGGGCAAGCCGGGCGTAAAGCCCATCTTCGGCTACAAGGCTCGCATGGGTTCCCATGGCCACGGCGCGCCCTTCGTCGAGCACCACAATCCGGTCAGCCCGTTTCACCGTGGCGAGGCGGTGCGCAACGATGATCACCGTGCGCGTCGCAGCCATGGACTCCACAGCGCGCTGCACCGCCTGTTCGCTGTCGGCGTCAAGCGCACTCGTGGCCTCATCCAACAAAAGAAGCGGCGCATCGCGCAGGATCGCCCTGGCAAGGGCGATACGTTGCCGTTGTCCGCCCGACAGCATCACGCCCCGCTCACCCACGTAGCTATCGTAGCCTTCGGGCAGCGCCGCCAAAAAGTCATGGGCTGCGGCGGCCCTCGCGGCTTCCTCCACCTCGGCGTCGGTAGCGTCCGGGCGCCCAAAGCGAATGTTCTCGCGTGCTGTGGTAGCAAAAATCACCGGGTCCTGCGGCACGTAAGCGATACGCTTGCGAAACTCGGCCCGTGTCATGTCCCGCAGGTCCAGACCGTCGAGCGTCACCCGCCCCTGCACCGGATCAAAGAACCGCAAGAGCAATTGGAAAAGCGTCGACTTTCCTGCGCCCGAAGGGCCCACCACGGCCACCATCTCGCCCGCGCCGATCCGCAGGTCGAGCCCGTCCAAAACCGGCGCGCCGGGCCTTGCGGGGTAGGCAAAATGCACACCGTCAAAGTGCACATCCCCTCGCGCCTCGGGCAAGGACAGCGGGTCTGCCGGGTCGTTAACCGTGTCGGCAGCAGTCAAAAGTTCGACCAGGCGTTCGGTCGCGCCCGCGGCCCTTTGCAGTTCGGACCAAACCTCAGACAATAGCGATACCGAACCGGCCACGGTGATCGCGTAAATCACAAACTGCACCAGTTCCCCCGGGGTCATGGTCCCGTCGATCACATCGCGCGTGCCCAGCCAAAGAACGCCGACGATGCCCACAAAAATCAAAAAGATGACAATCACAGTCATCCAGGCGCGCGCGGCGATCCGGTCCCGGGCCGCGTTAAAGGCTTCTTCTGTTAGAAACGCAAAGCGTCCGCGGCTTGCCGCCTCGTGGGTGTAGGCCTGCACCGTTTGCGCGGCCAAAAGCGTTTCGGAGGCGTTGCCAGAGCTTTCTGCGATGCTGTCCTGATTGAGCCGCGACAACCGCCGCACCCGGCGCCCAAGGGTGACAATCGGAAAAATCACCGCCGGGACGATCAAAAGCGCCGCACCTGTGAGCTTAGGCGAAGTAGCGAACATAAAAATCAGGCCGCCGCCAAAGAGGAGGATATTGCGCAGCGCCACCGACACGGATGAGCCGATGACAGACAAAATAAGCGTCGTGTCAGTGGTAATCCGCGACAGCACTTCGCCGGTCATGACCCGGTCGAAGAACGCCGGTGACATGCCAATAGTACGCTCATAAACGGCGATACGTATGTCGGCCACGACCCGTTCCCCAAGCCGCGTGACAAAGTAATATCGCAGCCCGGTGCCGATTGCTAAAAGTCCTGCGATCACAATCGCTGCTATAAAGTAAAGATCCATACGCGCGGCGTCTTCGACAACAAACCCGTCTATAACCTGGCTCACCGCCAAAGGCAGTGTGAGCGACAGGGCCGCTGTCAAAACCAAGGCCACTGTGGCTAGGGCGATCAACCATTTGTAGGGGAGCAAATAGGGCAGTAACCCGCGTAATGGTCCGAGATCAGCTGAGGGCGGACGCTCCTCTAACTGGGACATAAGGTCCCCATTCGGATCGACGTTGCCTTCGCTCACGCGTGGGGTGTCCAAAGGGCCATAGGACGTGAGGGGCGCGCGGTGCCGGACAAGGCGGGTCTCCGAAGTTTGGCCCGGGCGTTAAACGCCCGGATAGGGGGGCCGCGGTCCGGCGCACGGCCGGTCCCGGGGATCAAGAAGGCCACCGGGGCCTAGAGGTTACCTTAGCGGTGCGCCAAGGGACTGACGTGTGTCGTCTTTATCATCCTTAGAGCTTTCGTTGTGCCCTTGAGCGGGCCTATCAGCCTGGCCTTTTGGAGCGGGCGGCGGGAATCGAACCCGCTTCATCAGCTTGGAAGGCTGAGGTAATAGCCAGTATACGACGCCCGCTTAGGCGGCCAAGCCGACGACGCGACTAAAGCCCTCGCTGGCTATTCCAACGGGGTGTGGGCGTCAAGGATCAAGGGACCGATGCGTCAGTAGGACCGAGGGAGGCCAAGGACGTGTTCCGCCAGGTAGCTTAGGATCAAATTGGTCGAGATCGGCGCCACTTCATAAAGACGCGTTTCGCGGAATTTACGTTCTACATCGTATTCTTCTGCAAAGCCAAAGCCGCCCAGGGTGTTCACCGCGACGTTTGCCGCCTCATTGGACGCCTCCGCGGCAAGCATTTTGGCCATGTTTGCCTCTGCTCCCGGATTTTTCCCCGCCTCATAAAGCCGCAGCGCCTCGGCAACCATCAGGTCTGCCGCACGCATCCGCGCATAGGCGCGCGCAATGGGGAACTGCACCCCCTGGTTTTGTCCAATAGCGCGCCCAAACACGCGTCGATCACCGGCATAGGTCACCGCCCGGTCAATCAGCCAGCGAGCATCGCCTAAGCATTCCGCGGCAATTAGGATACGTTCCGCGTTCATGCCCGATAGGATGTAGCGAAAGCCCTGCCCCTCTTCTCCGATCAGGTTTTCAGCAGGCACACGCACGTCGTCGAAGAAGACCTCGGTTGTGGCGTGGTTCATCATTGTGCGGATCGGGCGTACGGTCAAACCCGCGCCCCGGGCCGTAGCCATGTCCACCAAAAAGACAGACAAACCGTGGGTCGGTTTTGCCCCCTCATCAATGGGTGTGGTGCGGGCCAAAAGAATCATCAGGTCCGAATGTTCTGCTCGGCTGGTCCATATTTTTTGCCCATTCACCACGTAGTGGTTGCCGTCACGCCGGGCGGTGGTGCGCAGGGCGCCGGTATCGCTGCCAGATGTAGGTTCAGTCACGCCAAATGCCTGAAGCCGCAGTCGTCCTTCGGCTATCCCTGGCAGGTAGGCTGACTTTTGGGCGTCGGACCCGTGCCGCAAAAGGGTGCCCATAGTGTACATTTGCGCATGACAAGCCCCCGCATTGGCGCCCGCGGCGTGGATTTCTTCCAGAATTGCGGCGCCTGCAGAAAGCGGCAGCCCAGCGCCGCCGTAGGCTTCGGGGATCAGCGAGGCCAACCATCCCGCCTGGGTCAGCGCGGCAACAAACTCGGTCGGGTAGGCGCGCTCCTGATCCAGCCGTCGCCAGTAGTCACTGGGAAAGTCCCCGCAAAGCTGCGCAACCGCGCGGCGTATTTCTTGATATCGGTCGGCCATGGGTGCGGGTCCTTGTGGGGGTCTTGCGGGCCTCAGTATAGCTGCCGAACAAGCGGGCACCAGGTAGAGGCGCCAGGCCCGATGCCCCGGACCCATTTGGGGTGGCACAAGACCGGTGCCCATGGGCGGCTGTTTCCATGACCCCTCGGTCCGTGCAGTGCGTGAAACTGCGCGTGCTTGAAGGCCCTTTCCCGTTTTGAAGGGCCCCGGCACAATTGCGAGCCGTATGCCAGCGGTCTTGCGGGCACGGCTATCCCCTACCACTCCGCCAAAGAGCCATCCTTATGGCGCCAAACGGGGTTGCGCCAACGGTGGCCTTCTCGGGCGCGTTGCGCCACGTAGGCTTCGTCAATTTCAATGCCGAGGCCGGGTCCATCTGGGATCGCCACCACCCCATCCCGGTAGGCGAAGACCTCTTTATCGACCACGTAATCCAGGATGTCGTTGGATGTGTTGTAGTGGATGCCCAGGGATTGCTCTTGGATAAAAGCGTTGTGGCTGACCGCGTCCAGTTGCAGGCATGCTGCCAGGGCAATGGGGCCCAGCGGACAATGGGGCGCCAACGCGATGTCGTAGGCTTCGGCCATGGTCGCGATTTTGCGGCATTCGGTAATGCCGCCGGCGTGGCTGAGGTCCGGCTGGATGATATCCACGTAGCCGTCGGCCAGCACGTCTTTAAAATCCCACCGCGAATAGAGCCTCTCCCCGAGGGCTATAGGGGTAGCCGTCAGACCCACAATATCGCGGAGCGCCTCTTTATTTTCGCTTAGCACCGGTTCTTCGATGAACATCAGCCGATAGGGCTCCAGCTCTTTGATCAGCGTCTTGGCCATGGGCTTGTGGACGCGGCCGTGAAAATCGACGCCGATGCCCAGGTCGTAGCCCACCGC
>JBCCMR010000198.1:0-6599 GCA_039026255.1 Pseudomonadota bacterium | reverse complement strand
CTTTGATACCAATACCCCACCGCGCCCGCTTTTTGGTGTTTTGTGCTTACGTACCCCAGCCTTCGCAGTCGCAGCCCACATCACCTTCCGCTTTCTAGAAAGGACCTTACGGACGCGTGTCCTGATCTTTATCGGTATTGTCTAGATGGGTGTCTTCTCTTTTTGGGCACTCGCACCATAGCCTAGTGTTGGGCTCTTAGAGCTGGGGAAATCGACGATGGATGTGGATTTGTCTCTTTACCTGGACCGTTAGAAACCGTTTCGAACGGCGCGGCAAAATAAGCATGGGTCATTTACTGGAACTACGGGTTTTAGAAGGCCCATCGGATTCATCACACACGACTTCATGTTAAGTGTCCTGCGCGACGCGAAAGCCAACCGTCTGATCCGTTTGGAGCCGCCCCTTAGCAATCGTCCGAGTTCTGCACAGGCGAGCCGCGCGCTAGATAAAATTCGCGCAGCGCGGCTACACTTTTCGGCTTGCTGTGTGCACCACCCAGCGGCCGTCCGCTTCAACGGACTGCTCGATACCACGCCCCGTGAGAGCGCCCCAGTAGCAGACCAGCAACCCCAGTCCGCTCTTCTTCTCTGGCTAAATACTCAGAAAACCCGGCTGCGTCCTTCACACGGCCCGCAAACCGGGCGCCTTTTATACCTCCGCCCGGGCGGGGGAGCGGATGGTGTCGAGCATCTGGGACACGTGGTCGGGATTGGCGTCAGGTGTGATCCCGTGGCCTAGATTAAAGATATGGGGGCCCCCGGCAAAGGTTTCGACCACGCGGCGGGTGGCCGCCATAAGCTCTGCGCCGCCCGAAACCAAAAGCCGCTGGTCGAGGTTGCCTTGCACGCACACGTGCGGTTGCAACGCCCCGGCGGCCCAGGTGGCGTCAGTATCAGTGTCGATGGCAATGCCCGGCACCGCCACGGCCTTGCGGTACGCCTCGTACCCTTCTCGGCTTGCGCCCCGGGGAAAGCCGATCACTGGAACCGCCGGATGCGCCTTGGCCAGGGCCTCAACAATGCGCTGGTGGGGCGCGATACAGTAGCGGTCGAACGCTTCAGGCGGCAGCGCCCCGGCCCAACTATCGAATAGCTTTACCACCTCGGCCCCGGCCTCGATCTGGCGCGACAAGTAGCGGATCGTGGCCTCGGTCAGGCGGTCCATAAGCCCGTCGAAGGTCGCCCGATCTTCGGCCATAAGCCGCAGCGCACCGGCCTTGTCGGGCGTGCCGCGGCCTTCGATCATATAGGTCGCCACGGTCCAGGGAGCCCCGGCAAACCCTATGAGCGTCGTCTCCTGGGGCAGGGCGTCCGCTAGGTTCCTCAGCGTCTGGTAGATCGGCGCAAGTGTGTCGTGGATGTCGTCGGCGGACCCTAGGCGACCCAGGTCACGCCCCCCGGTCACAGTGGAAAGCCGCGGGCCTTCGCCGGTGACGAACCAAAGGTCCGCGCCAAGCGCTTGGGGCACCAACAGAATGTCGGCAAAAAGGATTGCGGCGTCAAATTCATAGCGGCGTATGGGTTGCAGCGTCACCTCTGTCGCCAAATCAGAATTGTAGCAAAGCGAAAGGAAATCCCCTGCCCGGGCGCGCGTGGCCCGGTATTCAGGCAGGTAGCGCCCAGCCTGGCGCATCATCCAAACCGGCGGCACCGGTTGCTTAGTCCCGCCAAGGGCGGCCAAAAGCGGCTTTGTCATGGGTGGCTTCCCTTGGTCGGAGTGTCAACTTTTCCTAACACTTCTCGACGGGTCAGAAAAGGGGTCGCGCGTGGGCGCCAATCAAAGGATATCCATGAAAGAGATGGTAGCGGAGGAGGGACTTGAACCCCCGACACGCGGATTATGATTCCGCTGCTCTAACCACCTGAGCTACTCCGCCGAAAGTGGGCCGGGGATAGGGGATTGCCCCGGGGCCGTCAAGCGGGGATGTGGCGCTTGTGGCACGCCCAGGGCGAGCGTAGCGTGGCCAGGATGGGCAACGATCTCGATCTGATTTTCCAGGCCCTGGCGGACCCCACGCGCCGGGCGATCCTGACCATGCTCTTGGAGGATGATATGGCCGTCACTGACGTGGCGGAGCCGCTTCCGATTTCTTTGGCAGCGGTATCAAAGCACTTGCGGATCTTGGGTCGCGCCGGGCTCATCGAGCAAGAGCGGCGCGGTCGTGTGATCTGGTGCAAACTGTTGCCGGACGCCATGAAGTCGGCCAGTGTTTGGATGCAGTCTTTTGGACAGTTTGAGCCGGTGAACCTGGAGGATTTTGAACGCTATTTGGAGCGGGCCGCTCTTACCCGCACAGACCTGGGCGACGACGGCTCATAGGCAACGCTTGTTGAAGGTGCCCCCAGAGACAGGCACTGGCGGTTGTTGGCCGCTAGCGCGCGGCCGCAAACCTATTTGGCGCGCAAGAAAAACGGGCGGCTGCCGTCGGTGAGGTTAAGCGTGTGGGCATCTTTGAAAATTCCGTACCGGTCAATGGAGTAGACCCGCCGCTCGATCACCCGGCGTGAGCCGCCGTTGAACCGCGGATCGAGCCGGATGGTGGCAAACCAGCGTCCGCCTTCTTCGGTGGTATCCACAATCACGCGCACGGCGCGACCGCTGCTGTCGGCCCAGGTGCTTGAACACTGGCCCAATGTGTTCTGACAGTCGTGGGGTGCGTAAACCGTGGCGGTGCCGAACGCGTCGAAACGCGTCAGTCGCCCCGCCCTGTCTGATGCCGCCCGCACTGGAATAAGCGCAAAGTTGCCCTGTACCGGGGCTTTACGCCCGGTTGCGGCTTCGATCTGGCGGGCGATTTCGCGCACGTTTGTGCTGGGCAAGGGAAATTTCAAGTTGCCAGTCCATCGGACCTCGGCCCCGCTGCGGCGCAAGCGCACCTCAAGTTCGGGGCTAAGGCCTGCAATTCCGTTGCCCACGAATTGCCAACTGCGCCGCAGCCCATTTGGCACGCGGGCCACCCGCTGGGCCTGGTCGGCGGTCAAACCCGGGCGCACCGTTTGCGGCTGAAGCGCGGTGAAGCCTTGGCTCGGAGCCTCGCAGGCGGCCAAAAACGCGAGGGCGAAAAGGGCAAAAATGATGCGCATAGGGAGGCTTTCAGAGGTCAGGCCGAGGGTCGGTGCTCCACCCTTCGAGGTCAAGCTTTTTTGGTGGTACAGCCACGGGCGCGCCAGGCTTAGGTGTTGCCCCTTGCGCAACAGCGGGTTGCACTGTTCGCGCTAGCTGGTGTGTGGGTGGATGCTTATCCTCGACGACAACCAGATAATCGGAGCCTTCCCATGTCCCACACAATCCTGAAAATTAACGCCTCACCCCGCCTGGACGGGGCGTCGCGCCCGCTCGTGGAGCGCGCGGTGACGCGGCTTTCTGCGCCCAATACTATGGTGATCGACCGCGATCTCAGCAACGGTTTACCCTTTGTTGACGCGCCTTGGTTGGCTGCAAACTGGTCTGACCCAGCCACGCGCAGCGCCGAAGCCAAGGCACAGCTTGCCCTGTCAGACGAACTCATCGGAGAATTGCGCGCCGCTGATACCGTGGTGTTGGGCGTACCGATGTGGAACTTTGGCGTGCCAGCTGTGCTTAAGGCTTGGATCGACCTGGTCGTGCGTAACGGGCAGACGTTTGAGTACACCGCAAATGGCCCCCGCGGGCTTTTGTCAGGTAAGTCCGCGGTGGTGGTGATCGCCACCGGTGGAGTGCCCTTGGGCGCACCAGTTGATCACACCTCCGGGCACGTGCGCACGGTGCTTAAGGTCCTGGGCATCGAAGACATCACCGTGATCGAGGCGGACCTGTTGGTGGCCAATAGCGACACCGTGATCCCCCGCGCCCAAGCGGCCATAGACGCGCTGGAGCTGCGACACGAATTGGCCCGACCAGTGCAAGAGACGGCGCGGGCAAAGAAGCTTCAAAAACAACCTTACGTACCCCTGCCGCCTTTAAGCGACAGGGGTCGCTCGCCTTGACAGGATATGCCCGAGCGCGTAGAGGCGCGGCAACCCTGGGATAATAGCAGTCCCGGTCCATGGATCGCCACCGGCCAGCGCGTTGCGCCCGCCGGTGTAATTGCAGTTGGGCCATGCGCATCCCAGATAGATGTTAACCGAACCCGAAAGGACGCGCCTATGTTCGAAAGCCTAAGCGACCGCCTATCAGGTGTCTTTGAACGGCTGACGAAACAGGGTGCCCTAGGCGACGATGACGTCAAGGCTGCCCTGCGCGAGGTGCGTGTTGCGCTTTTGGAGGCGGATGTCTCGCTTCCGGTGGTCCGGGATTTCATCAAGGCGGTGCAAGAAAAGGCCACGGGTCAGGCGGTCACCCGGTCGGTCACGCCAGGGCAGCAGGTTGTCAAGATTGTCCACGACGAGATGGTACACTTTCTGTCAGGTGACGGGGAGCCGGGCGCGCTGAAGGTCGACAACCCGCCTGCGCCGATCCTGATGGTCGGTTTGCAGGGTTCCGGTAAAACGACCACGACCGCAAAGCTTGCACGGCGCCTGACCGAGACCGCCAAGAAACGTGTGCTGATGGCCAGCCTCGACACGAACCGCCCCGCCGCTATGGAGCAGTTGGCCATCCTTGGGCGCCAGATCGGTGTCGATACGCTGCCCATCGTAAAGGGCGAAACGCCGGTGCAAATTGCCCGGCGCGCCAAAAGCCAGGCCACCATGGGGGGCTACGACGTTTACATGCTAGACACCGCTGGGCGGCTCCATATTGACCAGGAGCTGATCGCCCAGGCGGCCGAGGTGCGCGACGTGGCCAACCCGCGCGAAACGCTTCTGGTTGTGGACGGCCTGACCGGGCAGGACGCGGTTAACGTGGCCGCGGAGTTCGACGAAAAGATCGGCGTCAGCGGCGTAGTTTTGACCCGTATGGACGGGGACGGTCGCGGTGGCGCGGCGCTTTCTATGAAGGCGGTAACCGGCAAGCCCATCAAATTTGTGGGTCTCGGCGAAAAGATGGATGCCCTTGAAGAGTTCCACCCGGAACGCATTGCCGGGCGCATTCTGGGCATGGGCGACATCGTATCGCTGGTGGAAAAGGCCCAGGCCACGATCGAGCAGGAACAGGCCGAGCGCATGATGAAGCGCTTCCAAAAGGGCCAGTTCAACATGAACGACCTTAAGATGCAGCTTGATCAGATGCAGCGCATGGGCGGGATGGAAGGGCTCATGGGGATGATGCCCGGTATGAAAAAGATGGCCAAACAGGCCGAAGACGCGGGCTTTGACGACAAGGTGCTGCGCCAGCAGGTGGCGCTGATCAACTCGATGACTAAAAAAGAGCGCGCCGCGCCGCAGATCCTGCAAGCCAGTCGCAAAAAGCGTATCGCGCGCGGCGCGGGGATGGACGTGAGCGACCTCAACCGGCTCCTGAAAATGCACCGGCAGATGTCGGACATGATGAAGAAGATGGGCCGCGGTGGCATGATGAAACAGGCGATGAAGGGCCTTTTCGGCAAGGGCGGTATGCCTGATCCGGGTTCGGTCGATGCGGATCAACTGCGCAAGGCGGCGGGCCAATTGGGCGGCGCGGGCGGTTTGCCGCGTGGGCTACCGGGGCTTGGCGGTGGCGGTGTGCAACTGCCCCCGGGGCTCAGCGGGTTCGGCAAGAAAAAGTGACCCCTTTTGCGTCCCATATCCCGGTGCTTCGCACCGCCCGGCTGACCCTGCGCGCCCAGACCCGCGCGGACTGGCCCGCCTACCGCGGTATCCTGACCTCGGACCGGGCGCGTTACATGGATGCCCCGCGGGACGACGCAGGTGCACGGGAATTTTTCCATAGCGAACTGGCAAGCTGGGTACTTGACGACTTCGGCTATTGGACAGCCGCCCTAAGGGACGATAACCGACCGGTGGCATTCCTCGGGATTATGAAGCCCGACCATTTCCCGGAAACCGAACTTGGCTGGATGGCCACTGCTGACGGTGAAGGTCGTGGCCTTGTGGCCGAAGCTGCGTGTGCAGTCATTGCCTGGGCCTTTGGCCCGCGGGGACTGGGCACATTGGTCAGCTACATCGACCCGGACAATGTTCGGTCTATCCGGCTGGCTCAGCGTCTGGGAGCAACGCTTGACCCCGATGCCCGTGCGGCGGATGCGGGCGATCTCGTGTTCCGCCATAGCCCTGTTTCCGCCGCGGGGGCTGCACCGTGACTATTCCTGTCCTTGAAACCGAACGCCTAATTTTGCGCGCGCCTTCCATAGAGGACCATGCGCGCGAATGCCTGTTCTACGCCGATGCCGAGCACGCCCGCTTTGTGGGCGGTGCAAAAAGCGCCTTTGACTGCTGGGGGATTATTGCCGGGCGCCTGGGGCACTGGCAGATCAAAGGCTATGGATTTTGGCATTTGGATGAACGGGCCAGCGGCCGCTACGTGGGGCGCGTGGGCCTGATCGAACCCTATGGCTGGCCTGAGCGCGAGATCGGCTGGTCGCTGATGCCTGACGCTTTGGGCCACGGCTACGCCACCGAGGCGGCGCTTGCTGTGCGGGATTATGCATACGGCGTGCTTGGCTGGACCACGGCGATCAGCCTGATTGATCCGGGCAACGCCGCGTCCGAGGCCGTTGCGACGCGCATTGGCGCCCAGTTCG
>JBCCMR010000197.1:0-6630 GCA_039026255.1 Pseudomonadota bacterium | reverse complement strand
CGCATAGCAAAGCTTCACAAAGATCGAACTAAAGGTCACCGCATCCACGCCGAGGCTGTGACCTTTAGTTCGATCTTTGTGAAGCTTTGCTATGCGGGGCTTTTCGTTTTGGTGCTGCTGGCTGTGCTTTGGCTGTCAGAACGGGCGCTGAACTCCCCCTGGGGCCGCATGATGCGGGCCATCCGGGACAATGAGGTCAGCGCCAACGCCATGGGCAAGAACATCGTGTCGCGGCACCTGCAGGTGTTTATCCTTGGGTCAATTGTCGTGGGGATTGCGGGGGCGATGTTAACCACACTCGATGGGCAGTTGACCCCGTCGTCCTATCAGCCTTTGCGGTTCACGTTCCTAATCTGGGTGATGGTTATCCTCGGCGGGTCGGGCAACAACTGGGGCGCGGTGCTGGGCGGCTTTGTGGTTTGGTACCTGTGGATCATGGCCGAACCCATAGGCGAATACATCATGCAGACGATCACCGCCGGCATGGCCGACGACAGCCCCCTGCGGGAGCACCTGCTCGACAGTGCGGCCCATATGCGGCTGATGACCATGGGGATCGTGCTTTTGCTGGTGCTGCGCTTTGCGCCCCGGGGGCTGATCCCGGAACGACGCGTGGTGGGCCGCCACTAGGGGACTGCGCGCGGGGTCTTTCGCCCCGGCACTGCGCGCGCTATCCCCCGGGCAACCGGCGGCGCCCCCTGCGCTGCCCTGACCCGGGTGCATCCGCCGCACCCTCCCAAAGCCGGAGGAGCTCAGGCCCATGGCCCCAAAACCTGTCGTACTTTGCATCCTCGACGGCTGGGGCGTTGCCCCAGATGGCCCCGGCAACGCGGTCACCCGTGCCGAAACACCGGCCTTTGACCGGGCTATGGCCGGGCCTTCGGCAACGCTGACCACATTTGGCCCCGAGGTGGGCCTGCCCAAGGGGCAGATGGGCAACTCCGAGGTCGGCCACATGAACATCGGCGCCGGGCGGGTGGTCGAGATGGACCTTATGCGCATTAACGGGGTGATCGCCCGGGGGGAGCTTGATCAACTGCCCCCGCTGACCCGCCTGACGCAAGCCATGGGCGACGCCCGCGTCCGAAACCCCGGCGCCAAGCTGCACCTGATGGGGGTTTTGTCCGACGGCGGCGTGCACGCCCATATCGAGCATATGATCGCCGTGGCCCGCCACCTGACCCAGGCGGGCGTTGCCGTGGTGATCCACGCCTTCACGGACGGGCGCGACGTCACGCCGGGGTCTGCCGCCGACTATGCCCGCCACCTGACGGACGCCTTACCCGAGGTGCCCGTGGCCACCGTGTCGGGGCGCTACTATGCCCTGGACCGCGACAACCGCTGGGACCGGGTGGCGCGGGCCTACGCGGCGATTGTCCATGCCGACGCGCCGCGGGCAGACGACATCCACGGGGTCATTACGCGCGAAGCTGACGCGGGCCGTGGCGACGAATTCATCCACCCCCACGTGCTGGGCGCCTATGGCGGGATGGCCCCGGGGGACGGGGTGCTTTTCCTCAACTTCCGGGCGGACCGGGCGCGCCAGATCCTGGCCGCCCTGGGCGACCCGGATTTCAGCGCCTTCGACACCGGCTCGGCAGCGGGTACCGCGCGCCCAGGGCTCGGCCCCATGGCCGGTTTCACCAGCTATTCGGACCGCCACGACACCTACATGGACACGATCTTTCCCGAAGATCGGCTGCGCAACACGCTGGGCGCCTGGGTGGCGGCCCAGGGCCGCCGACAGTTCCGCATCGCTGAGACGGAAAAATACCCCCACGTGACCTTCTTCATCAACGGCGGGGAAGAAACCCCCAACCCTGGCGAAGACCGCTACCTGGCGCCATCGCCGCAGGTGGCGACCTATGACCTGGCGCCCGAGATGTCGGCCCCCGAAGTGACCGAGCATCTGGTCGCTGCCGTGGACGACGGCTACGACCTGATCATCGTGAACTACGCTAACCCAGATATGGTGGGCCACACCGGCGACATGGCCGCCGCCACCCGCGCAGTGGCCGAGGTTGACCGGGGGCTCGCGGCCTTGTTCCCCGCGGTTGAGAACGCAGGCGGCGCCATCCTGATGATCGCCGACCACGGCAACTGCGAATGTATGACTGACCCCGCCACCGGGGCGCCGCATACCGCCCACACGGTCAATCCCGTGCCTGTGGCCTTGATCGGCGGCCCAAATGGGGCAAAGATCCGCTCAGGGAGGCTGGCCGATGTGGCGCCAACGGTGTTGGAACTGATGGGCCTGCCGATCCCGCAAGAGATGACGGGCAGGTCACTGATCGAATGAAACACGCGCTTCGCGCCACATCGGCCAAAGCTTTGACATATTGTCCTGCGTTGCGCGGGCCGGCAACGGCCGCGCTGGTGGCGCTGGCGCTGGGACCGGTTGCCGTATTTGCCCAATCGGACCCGATGTCAGAGGCGCGCGCCGCCGCCCGCGCCCTAGAGGACGCCGCTCAAACCCTTGCTGCCGCTGAAGGCGCCCGCAACCGGGTGGCCGCACTGACCGAAACCATCCGCGCCTACGAGGCGGGCCTCGCAGCCATGCGCGACGGCCTGCGCGGCGCCACGATCCGCGAACGCACCATTCAATTGGAGTTTGACCAGCGGCGGGACCAACTGTCCCAGCTTTTGGGCGTTCTGCAAACAATCGAACGCGCCTCGGCGCCGCTTCTCTTGATCCACCCCACGGGGCCCGTGGGCACCGCCCGCAGCGGCATGATGATGTCCGAAGTCACCCCCGCGCTCCAGGCCCAGGCCACCGAACTGCGCGCGCAATTGGACGAACTGGCGGAGATAAGGCGCCTGCAAGAGGACGCCGAGATGGCCCTGCGCCTGGGTCTTGCGGGGGTCCAAGAAGCGCGCGTGGCGCTGTCACAAGCGGTGGCGGACCGCACGGACCTGCCGCTGCGCCTGGCCGACGATCCGGTGCGAGTGCAGATCCTGGCCGACAGCGCCACGTCGCTGACCGCCTTCGCGGGGTCCATCGGCATCCTGCCGCCCGAGGCGCAATCCACCGCGCCTATCCCCTTTGCCGCGCGTCGGGGCACGCTTGCGCTGCCGGTGGAGGGCACGCTTCTGCGCCGCTTCAACGAAGTCGACGCCGCGGGCCTGGCGCGGCCCGGGCTTTTGGTTGCAGCGCGTCCCCTGGCCCTGGTGACCGCGCCCGCCGCGGCCACGGTGCGATACGCGGGCGCGTTTCTCGACTACGGCAACGTGATCATTTTGGAGCCGGGCACTGACTACCTGATCGTGATCGCAGGCCTCGATGAGGTCTATGGCGAAATCGGTCAAGTGGTAGACGCAGGCGCTCCCATCGGTCTTCTGGGCGGCACCCCCGCAGGCGCACAAGAATTTTTGATCGAAGCCAGCGAAGGCGGTGGAACAATCTCGCCCGAAACGCTTTATATAGAAATTAGATATGAAGGGGAGCCGGTAGACCCAGGCCCTTGGTTCGCCGAACCCGAGGGCTAAGCCCGCCCACCGGGACGCCTCGGGCGAGCCGAACTGAAACCAAGCCCCCGCGCCCTTGGGGCGATGAAAGAAACGGGGCGATCAATGGCCAAGCGCTGACAGCACAAACCGCGCGGAACCCTGGCCCGACCCGAAAATCAAGCAAACTTAAAGACACCAACAGGTAGGACACCACATGAAAAAACTGGCAATGGCCGCCATGGGGGGCACGCTCGCAGGGATCGTTCTGACCGCGCACCTGACCGGTCCCCTGATCGCACAAGAAGCAGACCGCACCAAATCCACCTATGAACAACTTGATCTTTTCGGCGATATCTTCGAACGAATCCGGTCGGCATATGTGGAAGAAGTCGACGAAGAGGAACTGATCCGCGCCGCTATTAACGGCATGCTGACCTCGCTTGATCCCCACAGTAGCTATCTCCCGCCTGAAGACTTCGGGAACATGCAGGTGCAAACCCGCGGCGAATTTGGTGGGCTTGGGATCGAGGTCACCCAAGAAAATGGTTTCGTAAAGGTGGTCGCGCCCATCGACGACACCCCCGCCGCCGAAGCCGGCGTGGAATCCGGTGACTTCATTACCCAGGTCGACGGCAAATCCACCCTGGGCATGTCCCTGGACGAAGCGGTTGACCTAATGCGCGGTCCCGTGGGGTCTGAGATCGTCATCACCATTGTGCGCGAAGGCACCGAAGACCCATTCGACATCACCATCGTGCGCGACACAATTCGCGTGCGCGCCACCCGTGCCCGCACCGAAGGCAACGCCGTGATCCTGCGCGTCACCACCTTTTCAGAACAGACCTACGCCAACCTAGAAGCAGGTTTGAATGAGCAAGTCAAAGAACTGGGCGGCATGGACAACGTGTCAGGCTTTGTGATCGACCTGCGTAACAACCCGGGCGGGCTCCTGAGCCAGGCCATCCTGGTTTCGGACGCTTTCCTAGAAAAGGGCGAAATCGTATCGACCCGGGGCCGCAACACCGGCGACAGCGACCGCATCAACGCCCAGCCCGGTGATCTGGCCCAGGGCAAGCCCGTGGTTGTGCTGATCAACAACGGTTCCGCGTCAGCGTCCGAGATCGTGGCAGGCGCGCTGCAGGACCACCACCGGGCCGTGATCGTGGGCACCCGAAGCTTCGGCAAGGGATCGGTGCAGACAATCATGCCGCTGCAAGGGGATGGCGCCATGCGCCTGACCACGTCGCGCTACTACACGCCGTCGGGCCGCTCGATCCAGGCGCTGGGCGTGGCGCCCGACATCCTAGTCGAACAGCGCACCCCCATCGAAGAGGCCGCGGAAGAAGACGCCCGCAACCAGCGCTTTGAGGCCGACCTGCGCGGCGCCCTGCGCAACGACAGCCTGACCGAAGCCCAGCGCGAACAGCTCGAAGCAGAGCGCCGCGCCCAGGAAGAGGCCGCCAAACTGCGCAACGAAGACACGCAGATGGCGGTGGCGCTCGACGTGCTGACCGGGCTTGCGGTGCTGGACGACGAATGACCCCCGAAGCGGTCGCGGCGCTGCCCTACCGCCCCTGCGTGGGGGTGATGGTGGTCAACCCGGCGGGGCTGGTCTTCGCCGGGCAGCGCATCGACGCCAAGGGCGCCAACCCGGCCGCCTGGCAGATGCCCCAGGGCGGGGTGGAGCCGGGCGAAGACCCCCGCGCCGCGGCCCTGCGAGAGTTGAAAGAGGAAACCGGCATTCCCGCCACTGCCGTAACCGTGGAGGCCGAAACCGAGGAGTGGATACCCTATGATCTGCCTTTGGAGATGGTGCCGCGCCTCTGGAAAGGGCGTTTCCGCGGCCAAGAGCAAAAGTGGTTTCTGATGCGTTTTGCAGGCGACGACGCCTTGGTGAACATCGCCACCCAAGAGCCCGAATTCCGTGCCTGGCGTTGGATGCTACCGGGGGAACTGGTGGACAATATCGTGCCCTTTAAGCGCGACACCTACCGTGCCGTGCTGGCCGCCTTTGCTGGGCGGCTTGGGTAAAGGTCCTATGGGTGGGCTTGCCGCAGCGCGTTTCGCGTCCATTGCGACGGCGGCTATTTTGATGGCAAGCGGAGCTGCTACCGCACTAAGCTGCCTGCCGCCCAACCCCGCAAAAGACTTCAACAGCTTCGCTGACAGCACTGACGCCTATTCCTTCCACGCTGGACGGATTGAAATCGCCGGACCTGTGCCTGCTTTTGTGGACGGGACACCGCGACGCGCGGCCGGGGTTTTAGTGGGCCCCTCTCTAACCGGGTCAGGGTTAGGCCCGGTAGCGCGTCAGGCCATCGTCATCGAAACACGCTGCGTGGCCCACTGGTGCGGCGGCATCCCCGCCACAGGTTCGGCCGGTATATTTGCCCTACGCCAAGAAGGCCCTGATAGGGTTTTAACCCTTCACGCGTGCCCGACCAGCACCTACCAAAACGATACACCCGAACTTCGAGCGCTTTTGGTCCGCTGCCTGAAGGCGGGCCGTTGCAGCGGCACCGATGAGGCCGCCTGGAGCCGTCTTCGCTGACACCGCCCGCCCAGTTTGCAGCCCCCGACCGAGAGGCGACCGAACACTCTGAGTATTTTGACAGAGAAGAAGAGCGGACCCGATCGCGCGACCCAAGCCGGTTAACTTTACCTGATTTTTGAAAGGGATGGCTACGCGGCGCCACCGCATCCTAGCCCCTCCACCTTTGAGCATGAGACACATCCCATAGCCTGGAAGTGGTTCCAACGTTCCTCCGGGGCAGAACGGGCCGCAGATGTCCGTGATGGCGCGGCGCATGGCGGTGGGTGGTCTAGCGCCGATCCGGCACCGCTGCGCTTGGTGTCTCAGCGAATGCCAGTTCAATGGGGCTCAGGTCTGGGCCCCTGGGCCGCAGGCACAAGGACCAGCATCCGGCGTCGCGCATGGCTTGGGCAGCGGCGACAGCCCTGGGGCGGCGCGGTTCTTCGGGGTCGCGCCGGCGCCCAAACCCGCGGTGAAGCGCTGCGTCCCCCATGACCCAAAGGCGCATCCAGGGCCAGTCGCGCGCCCCGGTGTGACCGCCCCTGCGGGCGGGCCAGGTCAGTTTTGACAACGGCTGGCAGGCGGTGCGTGATCCCATCCTGGCGCTGCTTTGCGACCCTTGCGCGGGGCCTCTGGGTCGCAACCAGCGT